>JALGZO010000001.1 GCA_025774865.1 bacterium
CCATGCCCTGGCGGATGAGCCGCTGCGCGGAAAGAGCGAGACGCAAGGCGGCCTCGTGGTGCTGCTCGAGGGCCTGCTGCCGGCCTCGCTCGATCTGATGATGGGCTTCCTGCAAGAGTCGGACGGGCCGTTCGTCCGGCGAAGTGCCGAGTTGCTCGCGGGCGCGTTGGAGCGCTCGCCACGCGTTCTCGAGCTCACGCTGGGCGCGACTCTGCAGGGCCGTGTCCTCACGTGCGAGGCGAAGGGCGCGCTTGCCCAGGTCGCGCGCTTCCATCGTGAGGCTGGCCGCGAGCCGCAGGTTCCGGTCGCGAAATGCCTTCCAAGCGCTCGACTGGACGCCGAACGCCCGCTCCAGCAGGTCACGAGCGCGCCGAGAGTCGCTCTCGCGCACGATTTCGCCGGCCCGCTCCAGTATCCCGTCGGTGTGCCTGAGCGCGTCCTCGACCTCGCTGATTCCTTGCGCGCGAGCATCAGGGGCCAGAAACAGCAGCCCGACTGCGAGCGCGCAGGCGGCCAGCCGGGCTCTACGGATCCATCCCCGTTGCATGTCGTTCTCCTCGTCGATCGGAGGGCGGTCCGATCCGGCGGCGTGGCCGAGGTGCAGCCGTTGCCTGGTTCTGGCCATTTTCGTTGCACTCGGCGTGCCAAACGGGCCAGAGACGTCGATTTCGGCCTGGGGGGTGCCCACGAGCTCCGGGACGCGCCTGGACGCGGTCTGGGACGACGCCCGGGGTGAACCGACGCGGACACATCCGTACGGCCGAGGCCACTCGCCGAGGCCACTCTAATGATCTTCGGCGTCGATCCCGTACTTTTCGAGCCGCCCGTACAGCGCGCGTCGGGTGATCCCCAAGAGGCGAGCCGCCTTGGACTTGTTGCCGCCCGCCCGGGCGAGAGCGTCCCGCACCATGCGTTCCTCCTGCTCGGACAGCGTGGCCGCCGCCGCGGCCTCGATCTCGGCCGTTGCCGGTGCCGCGATCGGGGGCGGGATCGATCGGCGCTCCGGCACGTGAATCTCCGCCTTCGTGATCGGGCCGGTTCCGGCGAGGATGACCGCGCGTTCGATCACGTTCCGCAGCTCACGCAGGTTGCCCGGCCAGTCGTAGCCGGCGAGCGCCTCCTGCGCCTGGGCATGCATTCCCGGTCCGCGGTAACCCGCCCGCTCGAAGAAATGGTCGCAGAGCTCGCCGAGATCCTCTTGACGCTCTCGCAGCGGCGGGAGCTCGATCGGGAACACGTTGAGACGGTAGAAGAGATCCTCGCGAAAGCGATGGGCGTGGATCTCGCGAGAGAGATCGCGGTTCGTGGCGGCGATGACGCGCGCGCGGGCTTCGATGATCTCGGAGCCGCCGAGTCGGTGGAAGCGACGATCCTCGAGTACGCGCAGTAGCTTCGCCTGCGTGGGAGGCTTCATCTCCGCGATCTCGTCGAGAAAGATCGTGCCACGGTCGGCCACCTCGAACCAACCGAGCTTGCGTTCGACCGCGTCGGTGAACGCGCCCTTCTCGTGACCGAAGAGCTCGGACTCGAGCAACGTCTCGGAGAGCGCGGCGCAGTTCACGGCGACGAGGGATTGATCTCGCCTCGCACTCAGCTCGTGAATCGCGCGCGCGACCACCTCCTTGCCGGTTCCGCTTTCGCCCGTGAGCAGCACCGTCGCTTCCGTCGGAGCGACCTTCTCCACGAGCGCCATGACCGCGGCCATCGCCCGGCTCCGGCCGCGGACCATCGAGTCCGCTCCCACGTCGCCCGCGCGCACCTTCTCCCGTAGGCGACGATTCTCGGCGGCGAGCTTCCGTGACTCGAGCGAACGCTCCAGCACGAGCCGCAGCTTGTCGAAGTTGAGCGGCTTCTCGAGGTAGTCGGCCGCGCCCTCCTTCATGGCGGCGACGGCGGTTTGCACCGTCGCGTAGGCCGTCATCAGGAGCACGACGACGGAGGGATCGGCCTTCTTCGCGCGACGCAGAACCTCGAGGCCGTCGGTGCGGCCGAGGCGGAGGTCCGTGATGACGACGTCGATACGCTTCGCCGCGATCAGGCGAACGGCTTCGTCGCCGTCGTTCGCGACGACGACCTCATGACCGTCGTCGCGAAGTTCTTCGTCCAAGAGGTGCGTGATCTTCGGTTCGTCGTCGACGACGAGGATCGTCGCCATCAGTTCACCTCCCCCCCTTCGTGAAGCGGCAACTCGATCGTGACGACCGCCCCACCTCCGGGCCGGTTGGCGATCCGGATCGCTCCTCCATGTCCTTCGACGATCCGGCGCGCCATGACGAGCCCGAGCCCCGATCCTTGTTCCTTGGTGGTGAAGAACGGTGTGAACGCGCTCCTCAGCTCCCGTTGCCCGAACCCCGGGCCATGGTCCGCGACGCCGACGATCGCTCGACGTCCTTCGGTCTCGAGCGTCACCTCGACCTCGCCCCCGTCGGGCATGGCCTGCGCGGCGTTCAGCAGCAGATTGAGCAGCGCCTGCTGCAACCGCTGCGGGTCGGCGCGGGCGTGGACCGGGTCCGTCGTGCCGGATCGCGACAGCGCCACGCGCTGCGAAGCGAGCTCCTCTCGAACCAGGCGCGCTCCGCGATCCACGACCTCGCGAAGGTCACATTCGACGAGCGAAAGCGGTTCGTCGCGCGCGAACCGCAGGTAACCCTCCACGATCCCGTTCAGCCGCTCCACCTCCTCCGGAATGAAGTCGAACAGCGGATCGGCGGTACCGTCCGGAGAATATCGCTTCTTCAGGCGGGCAGCCGTCCCCGAAATGATCGCGAGTGGGTTTCGCACTTCGTGGGCGACGCCCGCAGCCATCATTCCCATGGCACTCAACGTCTCCGCCCTCGAGAGCGCGGATTCCGTCAGCGTGAGACGCCGCGACATCCCGAAGAAGACCGCTCCCAGGATGACCACGAGCGCCGCCCCTCCGATGGTCACGCCGACGAGCGCTCGCCTGAGCGCGGGAACCCTCTCGTGGAAACCTCCGCCCGCCGTGACGCCGAGGACCGCCTCGACGGTTCCGTCCCAGTCCTCGACGGGAGCGAACGCCGCCTTCAACCCGACGCCGTCCACCTCCACGGTCGGCGAAGAGGCGGGGACGCCGGAGGCCGCCTTCGTAAACGCCTCGAAGTCGAGATCGAAGAACGGGCTCGGGTCGCCGAGCTCGCCGCCGCGCAAATCCCAGAGCAGAATCCCATCGGGGTCGACGAGGAACACGTCCTCCAGATCGTGACGGTCCGCGATCTCTTGCAGGGTTCGGAGGACGAAGGCGTCATCCCCGACGTCGGGGGCGAGGAGGAGCTCGGCCGTCGTCGCGGACACGGCCGCGCCGGCGACGGTCACCAGCCGGAGTCCCAGCTCGTCTTCGACCGACTTCGTCGCGCGGGAGAGCACGAGCCAGTTCGATACGTTGATCACGACGATCGTCAGCGCGAGGAAGAGCAAGAGCAGGGCAGGCCGTTTCCCGCCCGCGCGTTCGTGGGACGCGTCGAGGAGACCCATTCCGATCCTCCGCGGCCGGCCCGTGGTCAGGGAGTCGCCACCGGCACCTCTCCCGACAGTACGATTTCAGCCGGGAGAAGACACTTCGACGAGTCGCAGGCCTGGACGGTCGCGGCGAGCCGCACCTCGATCGGGCGGTCGGGCGCGTCCTGCCCGATGACACCCCATAGAGGGAACTCGACGCGTCCCGAGTAGACCTCCCGCGACATTCCGGCCAGGGTGAGGCGCTGCGTGCGTGGGCGAAGAAAGTCGATCGCGGCAATTCCGGCACCACCATCCAGCTGGACGTCGAGCGGGATGGAATCCTCGGAACGGTCGGCGGTGATGTGCCAGCCGGGGTCGAGGTCGAGCACCATTCGGCCCTCGAAGACCTCGCCGGGGATCACGCTCTTCCGGGGGAGGAACAGCTCGCCGGTGACGACCGACGACGACGTCTCGAGCGAAGGCCGATCCCCGCTCGCGA
>JALGZO010000002.1 GCA_025774865.1 bacterium
GGGCGACGCCGACGGAGACACCGACAGCTTCACGAGGTTCAGGTCGCTGCCGCAGATCCCTCCCAGCCGGGTCCTGATTTTCGCCCAGCGGGATCCCGGCAGCAGTGGCTCGTCGATCTCCTCGGGAAACGTGCAGCGCCCCCGACCCGTGAGCAGACGCGTCGACAATCTCCCTACGGCCTTCGTGAGCAGGTACCGTCCGATCGCCCCGTCGAAGGTGATGGCTTGCATACTCGTCTCCTACGACTCGGACGGCACGAAGACGTCCAGCGCCTGCGGTACCGATTCGATGTGCAGCGTCGAGTCGCTCGACGAATAGACCTCGCCGTCGACCTCGTACCGTACGGGCGCAGCGAAGGAAACGTCGAACGAGGAGCTCTGCTCGATCAGTACCCGGTCGTGTCCTTCGTGCTTGCCCTGGCTGACGAGCCGGAACAGGCGCGCCCGCGCCAGGGGTCCGGCGTTGGGAATGCACACGGCGTCGAGCTGGCCGTCGTCGAGACGAGCCCCCGGGGCGATGTGGAACGAACCGCCGAAGAAGTTGGCGTTGGCGATGACCAGCATGAGCGCGTCCCGTTCGCTGGACTCACCGTTGCTCGTGAGCTCGAGCGGCAGTCCCGGGAACGAGAACAGCTGGCGCAGGGCGCAGAACTGGTAGAGGAGGTCGCCCTTCAAGAGTGGCATGTGAGCCGCGTCGTCGATGACGGCGATGTCGAAGCCGAACCCCACGATGTTGAGGAAATGGCGTCCCTCGACGCGCCCCACGTCGATGCGTCGCCGCCGCCCCTGCGCGATCCCCCGGACGGTCCGCTCCAGGTCGTCCCACCGAATACCCAGCGACTTGCCGAAGTCGCAGCCGGTACCGGCCGGCAGCAAGCCCAGTGTCACGTCGTGACGGGGCGATCGGACGATCCGGTCGGCCGCCAGGCTCCAGGTGCCGTCACCACCGATCGCGAGAATGCGACGATATCCCCGTTCCAGCGCTCGGTCGACGAGCTCGACCTCGTGGCCGGGCCGCTCCGACGTGCCGTGATCGAATGCGCCGAGGTGTTCACGTAAGAGAGACTCGTAGGCATCGCGACGTTGGGCGCCGCGTCCGCGCCCGGCGGCGGGATTCAGGAGGACGAACGTCGACCGCTCCGCCATGGCGCCGCACCGTCGAGAGAGAGGTGTCAGACGAGGGAGAGCGTCTCGAGCTCCTCGAACGTCTGCACGCCGTTCTGCATCCAGAGCTCACGGAAAGGATAGGTCTCGATCTCGCCCGGCCGCAGCCCTTCGCACATGGGATGGTCGTACAGCTTCAGGTGGCCCGTTTCTTCCTCGTGTTCGGTGAAGCGACCTTCCATGTGAATGTTCACCTTGTAGGCACCGGAAGCGTCTCTCATGAACGCCTGGTACAGGTGGTTGACGTCGCTCCAGCCGTGTTCGGCCACGCTGAGATCGAGAATGGGCCGCTTGTCTTCGTGCACGCGAATGTCGATCTTGCCGTTGCTCTGCTCGAACGACACACCGATGTCCGCCATGTGGTGCGGCAAATGCCACCGGTCGATGGCGTGAGCCCTCGACTCGGGCGTGCTGGTTCCGAGCAGGAACGGGTAGAACGCCGACTTGGGGAACTCTCCCGCCTGGACCTTCGGCGGGACGATTACCGCCAGCACGATTTCGTCGTACTCGCCGACCATGCTTTCCGTGAAATGAAACGCGGTGACGGCGAAAACGCCCGATCCGTGGCGAACTTCCAGCGGCTCCAGATGGTCCGGAAGCAGGCCGCGCGCCAGCTCCGTGGGCATCTCGAAGAAGGCGCTTACCGCGAGGCTGAATACGTAGCGCGTTTGTGGCATAGACCCAATCCGTGTCGCTTCAAGACGCGGGTGATGATTTCGCACCCTTCGGCGAGCTCCTGCTCGGAGTGTGCTGCGGAAATGGAGATGCGGAATCGCGAGCGGTGCTTGCCCACGGCGGGATAGCGAACCGGGTTGACGTAGACTCCCTCGTGGATGAGCTCCTCGGCCAGCCGGAAGATGCGCACGTCGTCACGAATCATGACCGGGATGACCTGAGAGGTCGAATCGCCGACGTCGATGTCCGCCCCGCGTAGCTTCGCCTGGGCGAAATCGACGTTGCGCCACATGCGCTCCCGCAGGCTCCGGTCGCTCTGGGCGATTTCGAGGGCGCGAATCAGTCCGGCGACCACCCCGGGGGCCAGCGCGCACGAGAACACTCGCGGGCGGGCGAAGCCGCGGAGGTAGTTGATGAGCTTCTTCGATCCCGCGACGTATCCGCCCATTGCGCCCAGGCTCTTGGAAAACGTGCCCAGGTGGATGTCGACCTGGTCCTCGACACCGAAGTGCTCGGCCACGCCGCGGCCGTTCTCCCCGTACAGGAACGCCGAGTGCGCCTCGTCGATCATCACGCGCGCGTTGTGGCGCTTGGACACCTCGACGATGTCGCCCAGGTTCGCGACGTCCCCGTCCATGGAGTACACGCCTTCGACCACCACGAGCTTCTTTCCCGAGAAACGCGCGAGCTTGCGCTCGAGGTCGTGTGCGTCGTTGTGGCGGAAGAATCGCGTCTTGGCCTTGGACAAGATGATGGCGTCGACGATGCTCGCGTGCGCGAACTGGTCGGCGACGACCAGGTCGCCGGCGCGCATGATGCCGGCGATGACCCCGAGGTTGGCGCTGTAGCCGGTCGGGAAGAGCAGGGCGGATTCCAGCTTCTTGAAGGTCGCGATCTTGTCCGCCAGCTCCTCGTGAAGGTCGAGGGTCCCGCTCAGGATCGGCGAACCGGCCGATCCGCATCCGTACTTCCGCGTGGCCTCGACGGACGCCTGGATGACCTCGGGGTGGTACGAGAGACCGAGGTAGTTATAGGAAGCGAAGTTGATGAGGTCTTCGAGCCGAGTGTTTTCCTTCGATTCGATGATGTCCACGCGGGTCTGCGGCCGGGTTTGCATGGCCTGGCCGAACAGGTAGTAGCCGGCGGGACGGGCCTCGGTGAACCAGTCGTCGAAAGGGCCGAGGAGGTCGAAGGGATCGTCGCCCGACCCCGAGAAGAAGTTGGTGTAGTCGTAGTCGGAGTGGTTGCCGGAGACGGGGCGCTTCTCGGGCTCGGCTCGCCGGACCTTCTTGAGACCGGGCACCCTGGGGGCGGCTGGCGGTTCGTTCAGAGGTTCCATGGGTTGCCTTGACGGTTTCACGGGACTCCGACTAGCTTACGAATTCGACCATCTGCGACCCCACGGGTGGCGCGAAGACGCCCCGCGGCCAAGATACCGCGGGATCCTGGTTCCCCCAGAGGGCGCGCCCATTTTGCCAGAAAATGGTGGAAGCGCAACATCCTTGATTCGGGGCTGGGCCGCCCTGGCCACGGTCGCGGTCACGTTTCCCGCGCTCGACCTCGTTCAGCGGGTCGCTATCGCCCCCTGGTCGCGACGGCGGGGCTATCCCGACCAGGAGGTCCTCACTCGCTGGAAGGGTACGCTGGCGGACCTGTCGCTGGGAGTCGTCCGGGGGATCGGCGGAGCGACGATCAGGGACCTGCCGAGAATCCCGGGCCATGCGGGGACGCTCATCGTCATGAACCACCAGTCGCTGCTGGACATCCCGCTCCTCGTCAAGAGCGTGACTCATGGCTATCCCCGTTTCGTGACCCGCCGAAGATACGCGAAAGGGATTCCCCTGATTTCGCACTTGCTCCGGCTCTACGGGCACCCTCTCGTCGATCCCGGGCGGGGGACTGCGGAGCAGCTGACGGAGCTGGCGGAAACGGCGAGGACGTCGGAGCAACCCATCGCCATCTTCCCCGAGGGAACCCGTACCCGAGACGGGCGTATCGGGAGGTTCCAGCGGGCCGGCCTTCGTGCCATGCTCGGGGCACGGGATTGGGACGTCTACGTACTGGTCGGAGACGGCATGTGGCAGTGCGCTCGGATCGACGACTTC
>JALGZO010000003.1 GCA_025774865.1 bacterium
GTAGGCGGCGAGCTGCCGCCGATTGTCGCCCATCTCGCCGTACACCGATGCGATGTGGCGCCAGTACTCGGCCTTGGGAAACCGTGTCACCAGAATCTCGAGAATCTCCAGGAGCTTCGGATAGTCCTCGATCTCGTGATAGAAGACGCGCAACAGGAGATACCAGCCTTCCTTGGCCGGCTGGCCTCGCTCCTTCGCAATGCTGATGGCCCGCTCGACCGGCTCAATGGCCTCCCGGTACCGGCCCAGCTGGTAGTACGCCTGTCCCATGAATACGAACGGCTCCGGCCCCGGATTCGTGGCGGTCGCCATCCATTGCTCCAGGTAGCTGATCGACTGCTCGTAGTTCTCCTGTTGAAATTTGAGCTGAGCCACCGTGTAGAGCGTGGAAGCTCGCAGGGCCTCCGGCAGGTCCTCCTGCTGGAGGACCTTTTCGTACGCGCCGACGCTCTCGTCGTACTTCTCCTGTATGAAGTAGATGTAGCCGTAGGCGGTGTAGAGCTGAGCCTTCTCGTACGGCTCGAGGTCCCTGATCTTCTCCACGCTCTCGAGCGCCTCGAACGCCTCGGCCCAGCGTTCCTCCTCGGCCGCCTTCTGTGCCCGGCTGAGCTTCTCGTACACCTTCTCCCGCATCGTGATCGCGGGCGCGCCCCGAGCCGACCCCGGAATCCCGGCCCCACCCAGGAGGAGAACGGCCGCCGCGGCGATCGCCGGACCGAGAATCCGGGGACTCACTCAGTACTCCAGCTTGAACAGGAAGCGGTTTTGGACCCCGCGCACTTCGATGGGCTCACCATTGACCACACGCGGTCGGTACTTGAATTTCAGGGCGGCTTCGATCGAGACCTTGTCGAAGATCCGTTTCGGGTCCGCATCGATGACCACCACGTCCTTGACGGTACCGGCCGGGGTGACCGTGTACTCCACGATGCAGTATCCCTCGATGCCCCTCGTGCGCGCAGCCATCGGGTACGGGGGTTCGATCTTCACGATGGGAAGGTAGTCCCCGTCGCTGGCGACGAGCCCGAGGCCCGCGATCGACATGTCCGTGTCCAGTTGAGCCATCGGGATGCCGACGGTGACCTGTGCCGGATCGAACGAGTCGACGCGCGGCTCCATCGCGTCGGGCGGCGGTGCGTCGGGCTCGGGAGGCTTGTCCCGCTTGCGCTCCTTGCGCTGAAGGGTCTCCTCGCGCTCCGCGCGCACGAAGTCGACGAAGTGACGCGTGCCTGATTCGTCGAGCCCCTTCTTCGCCGTCGCGATGAGCGCTTGCATGATGAAGAGAACGCCGAGCGTCGTGACGACGGCGAGTGCAATCGAGATGGAATACTTCCGGATCATTCCCGGCCTCACGGACCGGCGCGGGGCGCCGCAATCGCGACGTCATAAACGCCCGCCAGCCGCGCCGCGTCCATCACCTGGACCAGAACCGCCGTCTTGGAGTCCGCGTCCGCCTGGATGACGACCGTTCCCTGCGGATTCTCCGCGTGAAGACGCTCGATGTTCGCCCGGACGGCCCGCGGATCGACCTTGCGGCGGTCGATCCAGATTCCTCCCGAGGCGTCGATCGCGACGAGGATGTTCGCCTTTTCCTTGGGCTGCGAGGTCTGAGCTTCTGGCTTGTTCACGTCGATGCCGGCCTCTTTCACGAACGAGGCCGTCACGATGAAGAAGATCAGCATGATGAACACCACGTCGAGCATCGGCGTGATGTTGATTTCCTGCTCTTCCTCTTCTTGTCGCAAACCAGCCGGTTGTCTCATTGACTCCCCCTGGGCGCTTAGGCGCCCAATGACCTCCACTTGCGACCTCGCGTGAACCGCGAGTACGTCCACGTCGGATCGATGGCGGCGAAAGCATCCAGCGGGAGGCTCTCGTCCAGGCGCTCGACCTCGCGGTTGGCCGTGCGCGAGAGGAGAGTGGCGGCGAACAGCCCGGTGAGCGCCCCGACCATCCCGGCCATCGTCGGGATCGTCGCACGGGAGACACCGGCGGCCATCGAGCGGGCGTTTCCCGTGCCCGAGATCGCCAGCACGTCGAACACCTCGATCATCCCCGTTACCGTGCCCAGGAGCCCCAGCAGAGGGCAGAGCGCGACGAGCGTCTTGATGAGCGGGATGGTCCCTATCGTCGCGAGCTTGAGGCGCGAGACCATGGCCTCTCGGACCTGGGTCGCGTACCAGGACCGCCGCTCCTGCCTCGCGGCCCAGGTCTCGCACTCGACCGCGAACCGCCGGCGGTGCTCCGTACGGAAATAGAGAACTCGTTCGTAGATCAAGAGCCACATCGCGAGATTCGTCACCGCGATCACGGTCAAGATCGGCCCACCGAGCTCCATGAAGTCCCGAATCGCAACGAAGGCATCGAAGAGCAGCTGCACGCGTCAGGCTCCCAGTCCGGAGCGCTCCGCGACGATGCCCGCGCTCTGTTCCTGCAGAACATGGAGGATTCGTCGGCTGCGTCCGGACACGAAGGTGTGCAGAAGCACCATCGGAATCGCGACGGTGAGCCCCAGCACGGTCGTGACGAGTGCTTGCGAAATGCCCCCGGCCATGAGCTTCGGGTCGCCCGTCCCGAACAGCGTGATCGCCTGGAACGTCACGATCATGCCGGTCACGGTCCCGAGCAGCCCCAGGAGCGGCGCCACGACGCTGATGATCTTGATGAACAGAAGCGCCCGGGTGAGCTTGGGGGTCTCCTTGAACACCGCCTCGCCGAGCTTGAGCTCGAGCGTCTCGATGTCGGCGTCCTTGTTCTCCTCCGCCGCCTGCAGCACCCGGCCCAGTGGGTTGTCGAGGCTCGGCGTCTCTTCCTTGAGCTGCGTCGTCACCTTACCGCTCGTCGTGGCGAGGACGATCAAGCGCTCGATCGCGATCAAGAGCCCGACCAGACCGAGCGCGATGATCACGTATCCGATCAGCCCACCCTGGTCGACGCGCTCGCGAAAGCTCGGCCGGTCGAGGTAGGTCGCGAGAATCTGCCCGCGCGTGGGATCCACGCCGAACGTGACCCGCTCGCTCCCACCCTCGAACAGGTGCGCTGTCGTGTTCGTGAAGCGCCCCCTCGGCTGGCGAGCGAGCTCCGAGAGGTTGCCCGTCTCGGGCGTGTACTGCAGGTATTTCCCCGGCGCCACGATGTTGAACCCCCCGACTCGCACCACATCTTCTTCGAGCTCGCGCCCGTCGCTCTCGATCACCGTGGCCGGGAACTTCACCACCCTGCCCGTCTCGGTCATCTCCTGCTGCATCAGGAACCAGAGGTGCTCGATCTCCTCGATCGACGGGAGGGTCGAGGCCGAACCCACCTTTCGGGTGAGCTCGCTGAGAAACTCGCCACGGCCCGGGAACTGGACGCTCGTGATGGAGCTCTCGAGAAGCCCCTGCGTGTCGCTCGAGACTTGCTGAAGCACGCCGAAGAGTTCCCGGAGCGACCCCATCCGACGGTCCAGCTGCTCGGTCACGTCGGCGACCTCCAGTTCGTTCGCGTCGTAAGTGTTCTCCAGTTCCTCGCTCTTGCGCTCCGCCGCCGCGAGACGCCGCCGGGCGTCCGCGAGAAGCTCCTTCTGCTCGTCGCGCGCCGCGCGGAACCTCTCTTCCCGCTCGCGATGCTCGCGCTGCTCGCGAGTCCGCCCCTCCTCGACCATGCGCAGCAAATCGTCGAGATCCGCGGCCGATCCGCTCTCCTGGGCCGCGGCCGGGAACGCAAAGAGACAAGAGAGGAGCGGAAGAACGTAGCGGGCGCTCACGGTGCCACCTCCGGAGCCGGAATCTCGAGGAGCAGCAGATCGGGCGCGACCTGTTTGCGGGCGATCCGGATCCCCTGGCGGATCTGGTTGCGCGCCGCCCCGGACCCGAGGGAGACCCACTGCCGGGCCGCTTGGTCCCACAAACCGGTCTGGCTCGTGTCGTTCGTCTGGTAGAAAAGCCCCACGCGGCCGAGGCGCA
>JALGZO010000004.1 GCA_025774865.1 bacterium
CTGCGAGCGAGTCGAGGACGGTGCTCTCCGCGGGTGCCGCGGACACCACGAGGGGCGCTCCTACGCCTGCCAGCCAAGAATCGGCCCCGTCGGAGACTCCTGAGCCGACCCAGCGGACATTCCGAGCGCCGGCGGGGCCGAGCCCGCGGTCCACCGCGGGTGGCCCGATCGCCACCGGCTCGAACGGGATCTTCGGTCCGCAGCCCACTCCGGCCATGACCGCGACCAAAGCGATGAGGACACACCGCCGAGCGCCGAGGACGCGACCGTCGAGGCGAGATGGGGGCGACATGTCGGTGTCAACCCGCTACGTCCGCGCCGGTTCCCGGCCCCGCACTGGATTGAACGGCTGAAGATGTGCTAGTATTGCCCATCGTCGGGGCGGCCGCCCGGGCGTGTGTACCCGAATTCGGAGAAAAGCCATGAAACGTTTCCTGACGATGATCCTCGTCGTTCCCTTCGCGGTCGGGGGTCTCGCGAGCCTCGCCTCCGCGGACGGAACCCTCGAGTACGGATGGACGATCAGCAATAGCCACAACAGCGCGTACTCCAACCAGGGCCCCTTCATTCCCGGCCTGAAGTCCCTCTATCTCTGGTACGCGTGCAACAGCGACACTGGAATGGCCGCGGCGGAGTTCGACATCCTGAGCAAGAATCCGGCGAACGTGATTCTCGCTTTCACGCCGAAGAGCGGCTTCCTGAACGCCGGTAGCGCGACGAAGCTCCTTCTGGCGGTCGGCGGTTGCCCGGACGCTCAGCCCCGGGGAGAGCCCGTCAACGCCGGGATCATTCTCGCTCTTTCGAACGCACCGGGCGGGTACGCGATCGCTCCGTCGAACGTGAACGGTAACAAGGTGACGGTCGATTGCACCCTGGACCCGGCGGTCTGGCCTGTCCAGTGGATCGGCTACGCCGACGAGGGTGAGCCGCCCCAGGAGAAGGACTGGGACAAGTGCGTGAAGCCCGTCTCCGTGGAAGAAGCGAGCTGGGGCCGGATCAAGGGTACGTATCGGTAATTGCGCCCGTTGGGCGATGCTACGTGCGGTGCCCCGGCCCGGCCGGGGCACCGCTTTCTTTTCGGGAGCTGTCATGAATCCGAGCTTGCGCGGATCGGTCTTCGCGCTGGCCCTCGCGCTGGTGCTGGCGGGACCTGATTCCGCCGCCGCGGCCATCCATGCGGTCAGGCAGGGGACGGTCACCCTGTCCCTGTCCCCGGAGCACCTCGACGATCTCGGGATGAACGTCGCGGTCGCGCGGGAGACTGGCTCGCCCGGCCCGATTCGCCGCCAGATCATGCAACCGCCGCTTTACTCGTTCCGCGCGAGCCCGGACCTCGACCTCGCGTTCCGTACGGAACACGGACGCTTCGCGGGTTTCGTGAGTGCGGATGGCAAGGCCGTCGTGCCGGTCGAAGGCGGGCTCGCGCTCCGGACGTTCCATCCTCGGACGGACGCCGTCCTGAGTCCGGTCTTCCTCTTCGACTTCGCCGTCGAGATCGATCCGGCGGCCGAGAACGACATCGTCCGGATCGTCTCCCGGGATCCCGCTCTGCCCGCGCCGTTCGCCGTGCGCAACACGGCGGTTCGCTTCGCCGCCCTCACGGGTGAGCTCGCGATCATGATGGGGGATCTCGTCGTCACGGAGGAATGGGCGGAACACCTCGGGCAGCCTGATCTCGCGGGCCAGTGGATGGGGGTCTTCGATCTGGAGCTCCGGTCGCCCCCAGCGCGGGTGGAGGACATCGCCCCCGCGGAACCTGCGAGAGGTCCGGAAGCCGGCGCGATGCTCGATGTGACGCTCGGTGAGCTCTACGGGATCGCGAGTGTCGGACACATCGGGGAGTACCCGGCCGGGACGGCCGGGCTGTCGGCGGCCACCACCTCCTGCAATACCGGTCAGGTGGACGTTCCGTGGCTCGCGCCGATGGAGGAGACGCATCCCTTCATAGGACTCGCGCTGTTCCGGCTCGACCCGAACGGAACCCTCGAGATGATCGGGCAGAACTGGACCAAGCACGGGTTCTTCGCCCTCTCCTTCGATCAGTGCAATCTCGGATGCGAGGCTTCGGATGGGTCATATCTCGGAGTGGGATGTTCGGATACGTACGGCGTCGGGAACAACGCGTCTCGCTACGTTCTGGGGCCGCGCCACGAAATCGATCCGTTCCGGGGAACCTGGGAGGCGTGCGGCTCCTTCTTCGATGCCGTGCCCGTCGACTGCGAGCGGGATTACTTCGGATCCGAGGAGGACTTCGTGGTCCACACCCTCGAAGTGTTCGACGGAGACCTCGGCCACCCGGGAGCCACGTACTACTACGAGGGAGGGTACATCGTCGCGGACGACGCGATCCGGGAGAACTCCATCGGGTGGCGTGAGTGCACGATGAGCTGGAACGGCAAGACGTGGACCCTCGCGGACGTCGGCGCGAGTCGGGTGCCGAACTACGGTCCGCTCTTGCACACCTGGGGGGACGAGCAGGTGACGAGCCCGGTCGCGGCTGACGACGGGGAGGTCATCCTCGCGACGCGGGTGACGGACCTCGGCGGCGGTCAGTGGCACTACGAATATGCGCTCTACAACTGGTATTCCAATCGCGGCGTGTACTCGTTCTCGGTACCGGTCGGATCCGCGAACGTGTCGAACGTCGGATTCCACGACATCGATCAAGATGCCGGAAACGACTGGATGGTCAATGTGGACGAGCGGTTCGTCACCTGGAGCACCGACGACCATGCGACGGATCCGGACGCCCACGTGTTGCTCTATCAGACCATGTTCAACTTCGGGTTCGACGCCGACGTGCCACCCGAGCCGGGCTCGGTGGCGCTCGGCATCTTCAAGCCGGGCCTCGGGAACAGTCTCTTTCTGAACGTGCCGACGCCACCCCACGACTTGACGGCAGTGTTGAGCGGAAACGCCCCGACGGACTTCGCCCTCCTGCCCAACGAACCGAATCCGTTTTCGGAAACCACGGAGATTCGCTTCTTCCTGGCCCAGGGTGGCCCCGTTCGTCTCACGGTGTTCGACGTGAGGGGACGTCTGGCTCAGGTCGTCGTCGACGGCCCCGCTCCCGCCGGTCTCAGCACGGTTCGATGGGACGGCCGGGACCGCCGGGGGACCCGGCTCGCGAGCGGCGTGTACTTCTTCCGTCTCGAGGCGGAGAGCCGGAGCCGGACGATCAAGGGAACGCTGGTCCGGTAGCGGAAGGGCACCTCGTGGCGACGCGGATCCGGGCCCCGTCGCTCGAGGCGAATGCGAGCTGAAAGCGAAACCGGTTCCTCCGGCCCCCCTACGCGGCTTCTGGCGGACGGGTTGGAAATCGGGTCCCCGCCAGTGCTAGACTCTTCGTCCGCAGGGGATGCCTAGGACCTCTGCGTTTTCCCGAATTCGGAGAGTTAATCCATGAAGCGTATCTTGACGACGATCCTCGTCATTCCCTTCGCGGTCGCCGGTCTCGCGACCCAGGCCTCCGCGGACGGAACCCTCGAGTACGGATGGACCATCAGTGACAGCCACGTCGACGCGTACTCCAACCAGGGCCCCTTCGTGGGCAGCCTGCAGTCCCTCTATCTCTGGTACGCGTGCAACAGCGACACGGGAATGGCGGCGGCGGAGTTCGACCTCCTGAGCAAGAATCCGGCGAACGTGATTCTGGCCTTCACGCCGAAGAGCGGCTTCCTGAACGCCGGTAGCGCGACGAAGCTCCTCCTGGCGGTCGGCGGTTGCCCGGACGCTCAGCCCCGGGGCGAGCCCGTCAACGCGGGCATCATTCTCACGCTTCAAGCCGCTCCGGGCGGGTACGCCATCGCACCGTCGAACGTGAACGGCAACAAGGTGACGGTCGACTGCACCCTGGACCCGGCGGTCTGGCCCGTCCAGTGGATCGGCTACAGCAACGACGGAGATCCTCCGCAGGAGAAGGACTGGGACAAGTGCGTGA
>JALGZO010000005.1 GCA_025774865.1 bacterium
TCCCCTCCCCATTCCATGCTCAGTATGTAGGCGTAGTCTCCCGCCACCGCCACCGCCGAGCAGGGGTCCCCGTACCCGATGATCATGCTTCCCATGATTCGAGGAGAGGATGGAGTGCTGATGTCGATCACGAGCATCCCCTGGTTTCCGGCCGCCGCGTAGGCGTGACTCCCCGCGACCGCGACATCGTAGTATTCGTAACTACCTACTCCGCCCACCCAGTGAAGAAAGTCACCGTAGTCGACGCATTGCCCGTTAGCGGCAAGCGGACAAAGTGTGCCGCTCAGAATCAGCGTCCAGAGGATCCGGGGGATGCACCTCGGCCGCGTTGCCGAGTGCCGGATAGGAGCTGATGACTCTCTCTTCACGATCGACCTCCCGAGAACCGATGAGGCTCCGGAGATCTTGCGGTGTGGTCAGTGTACTCCCGCGAAGATGCCGTACGGAAGTACATCGCGATTCCGGTATTCTGCGCTCTCGGTCCTACGTGAAGAAACACCCCCGCCCTGCCGACCGAACAGGCCAGCGCCACGGGGGTGTCCTGAGCCGAGGTACTGTCACCGGACGACGACCAGCTTCCGAGTCGCGTCGATGCCCGAACCCTCCAGCCGGTACAGGTAGATGCCTGCCGCGACGCGTTGGCCGAGAAGATCGCGACCATTCCACGTCACCGAGTATTCTCCGGCCTCGATCTCTCCTTGGAGCAGTGTCTGGATTCTTCGTCCGGAGACATCGAACACAGAGAGGTTCACCTCGTTACGCTCGGGCAAGGAGAACCTGATCATCGTGGTCATGCTGAAAGGATTGGGTTTGTTCTGAGCGAGAAATCGATCGGCGGTCGCCTCCGGAAGCGGGCTGGTACCCGCGGCGGTGGGCTGGAGCACGTCTCCCGAGATGTGAAGTGCGTAGCCCTGAGGTCCATCCGGAACGGACCTGCCCCGCACGCGAACGGTCCAGACCCCACCGGTGAATCCGCTCGCGGGAAGCACCACTCTCTCGACGTTGTTCAGCGGGTCGGCCGCGCCGCCGGTCGTGGAAACCTCGGCGGCGAAGACGTTTCCCAGAAAAAGGCCGTCGGGCCCTTCGACCTCCAGGTCGAGGTCGTTGATCGGGGCGAACTCGGCGGCCAGGGCGGCCGGCTGATCGGTGAAGACCATCGTCACCTGCAGCGGTTCCGCAGACCCCACCACGTCCAGGAAGTACTCGTCGAATCCTCCAGTGGCGAGTCCCTCGGCGTGGCGAACGTCCCTCACGCAAGCGTTTCGCGTGTCGCCCGGGAAGTACAGGGCCCCATCCAGTAAGAGCCGCCCCCACCCTTCTTGGTCCGAAGGGTATCCGGGCTCCCCTGTCATGTTGACGGCTCCGTTGAGAAGCGTCGCCTTCACGAGCGCTCCCGTCGGCGCAAGCGCGTCCGCTGTGTTGGCCACGCCACTCGGGTAGAATCCTTCTTCGTAGTACTGTCGAACGATGGCCCCGTAGGCGGCGACCGCGGGACAGGCCATCGAGGTCCCCCATGCAGTGTGGGTGACGTTGCATACGGCGGGACGTGCGGTCGTGATGCTCGCTCCGGGAAGAAAGATTTCGGGTTTTCGGCGACCATCGGAGGTCGGACCCTCGCCTGCGGTCCACACGCTGTCCTGGAAGGGGGCTTGCCGGGAGCCGCCGACGGCCAGAAGGTTCTTCGCGTTCTCCGGCGTCTCGAGGGAATCCGAGTTGGAAACCGCCAGTAGGATGAGATCGTCCTCGAAATCCCGCGAGTAGCGGTCAATGTCCACGCACCACGTCGTGTAGAACGTCCAAGAGCTGTCGGATCCCCAGCTGTTGCTGTGGATCCGGGCGCCATCGTCGTGGGCAGCCTCCAGATACGAGTAAACGTTCGACGGACCGTTGTCTTCGCCAGTGATCAGCGAGAACTCGGTGTGCGAGAGTCTGGCCGCATAGGCCTGTCCAGCGTTCAGGAGGTTCCCATCGTAGTGATGGCCTACCGCGATGCCCGCGGTAAGCGTGCCGTGGGTATCGCCCTCCGGCGGCCCCCGCCAGGCGACGATCTTGCGGTGGTCAGGCCCGGGCGTGTTGTCCTTGAGATCCTTGAAGTAGCAGCTCGGCATCCAGAGGCCGATGTCGATGTGCCCGATGATCTGGTTCTCGCCGTGCAGCCCCATGTCCCAGACTCTGGTGTTGTCGAGCTGGTTCGTCTGCGCCACCCACCGGGTCTCGTTGTTCCGGAGAGTCATCTCTCCTACTGTCTCGATCCATTCGAGTCCCTCGATATGGGCGAGGCGCCGTTCACCTCCGCGCTCGATCCGGACCCCGATCCTCGGCGTCGCCGGGTGTCGGTTGATTCCGAGAATATCGGCCCCGCGATCAACGGCCGCCGACGCGATTCGATCCAGGTCCTCCCCCTCGAAGGCGCTCAACGTGAGGAGGAGCTCGCCCTCGACGACCGCCCGGTCGGGGTCGGAGAACTTCGTAGTTCCGACTCCGGGCGCAAGCTTGTAGTCGGGACGATAGGGTCCCATCCATCGGAACGAGTTCGCATGCAGCAGGAATCGCGCCTCGGCGGGATCGAGGCGGACCAGGTACGCCTGGTTCGGGATGTACGAGAGCACTTCGCCCCCGCGCGCCTGCACCGTCTGGCGAGCGAACCGCGACGGGGTCCCTTGGTATTGAACGATCCAGTATCGGGTCGCGCTCAACTCCTCGGCAGAAAGCCTGAGGTCTTCCGCCGCGAGCGGCGGACCGTCCGTGATGTCGAACTGGGCGTTGTGGAGAAGAATGCGTCCGGATTGCCGCAGGAGATGGGAGGCTTCTTCCGGGCTCCAGGCAAACGCAGCCGAGGCGATGAGAGAAAGAAGTACGGGCGCTCTCAGGAGAATCTTCCGGGCCGTTGTCCTGCGATTTCGCACGGAGCTAGCGATCACTGCGATTGCTCGTCCCATCTTGACCCTCCCTTCGGGCGGATAGATGCGGGGCTCGGCCCTCGAAGACGTGGGTCGGCATGTCGAGGCTCCCGAGCTTGGGGTTTGAGAGCGAGTGTCGACCCCCTCTATCTCTAGAAACAACGTGGGACGGCGAACCGAACACCGGCATTCGGTCCGGAACAGAGATCGCCCATTACGAAGATCGCGAGTGCGGGTTCACACCGCGCCCGATGCGTTCGAGGCCCGGTTACTCACGTGCAGCCTTGCCGCTCCGGACGGTAGCGAGCTAGTCTGTCGGACGGCGGGTGAGTACCCGCACGGGTTCCTGGCACGGTGGAATGCTCCGTGGACACCGACGATCGCTACTACGATCTTGCCCGGCGCATCGGCGACGGGGCCGAGATCGACTGGGACGCTGAGCTCGGTCGCGACCCGAAACAACACGCCCTCATCGAACGGCTCCGGGTCGTGGCGGAACTTCGCCGGCTTCACCGCGACCTCGATGTCGTACAAGACACGTTGGCCGACGCGGCACCGGCGGCGATTGGCCCGTTTCGCGTTCGACGCAGACTCGGCTCCGGGGGACTCGGTATCGTCTACGAGGCCGAGCAGCGAAGCCCGCGGCGACTGGTCGCGCTCAAAGTCCTTCGCGGCGCTCGGGCGAGGGATCCGGACGCGGTGCACCTCCTCGAGCGAGAAGCGCGTACGCTCGCGAAGCTCGATCATCCGTCCATCTCGGCGATCTACGAAGCCGGTTGCACCTCAGATGGTCAGCACTTCATCGCGATGGAGCTCGTGCGAGGGCAAACACTGGGTGACTGGCGTTCCGCACGTCCAACGTCGGCCGATGCTTCGGAAACGGAACTCCACCTTCGGGTGGATCTGTTTCGAAGGATCACTCGGGCGGTCGAGCACGCTCACGATCAGGGGATCATTCACCGCGACCTGAAACCGTCCAACGTGCACGTGCTGGACAGGGGTGACGACGGGAGCGAAGTACCGGGCGTCAAGATTCTCGCTCCCTTACATGAGTCCCGAACAGGCTCGGGCGGACCCGGAAGCCATCGACGAGCGCACGGATGTCTATTCACTGGGTGTCATCCTCTACGAGCTGCTCGCGGACGCGCGACCCTACGATCTCGGTCGCGGCTCGCTGAGGAAGCAAATCGAAATCATCTGCTCGACGCCACCGCGACCTCTCGCCGAAGCGTGGAGCCGGCGCGAACCGCCCGCCGGTTTGCAGTCGGTTGTCCGCAAATCGCTCGAGAAGGATCCCGCGGTCCGGTATCAGTGCGTGTCGGATCTCGCGGCGGCGGTCGATGGTTGGCGCGAGGAGGAGAGCTCGTGAGTCCGGCGGGCGATGAACCGACGATCGATCTGCTGCTCCGCTATCGGGACGGTGACGGCTCGGCGCTCGGAACACTGTTGGGGCGGAACCTGATGCCGCTGCGCCGGTGGGCAAGCGGGCGATTGCCGGCGGCGGCCCGCGACTTGCGGGACACGGAGGATCTCGTGCAGGACACGATCGCAAGGGCGCTGCCGAAGCTCGCCGCGTTCGAGTACCGGGGTGAGGGGGCCCTCCAGGCCTATCTAAGAGCGGCCATCATGAATCAGATTCGCAACGAGTACCGTCGCGCGGCCCGTTTGCCGTACGAGGAAACGGCCGACACGCAGCTCGCGCACCCTGGGAGATCACCTCTCGATGAGGCAATCGGGCGGGATGCGGCCGAGGACTACGAGACCGCGTTGGCGAGCCTCAGCCCCGCGGACCGCGAGCTCGTCGTGCTCCGTCTCGAGCTCGATTACGCCTACCAGGACATCGCCGACGCCACGGGAAAGCCCTCGGCCGACGCGGCCCGGATGGCCACGAGCCGCGCGATCCTGCGCTTGGCTCAGCAGATGCGCCACGGGGGAGATTGATCCCACTGGAAAGCTGCGACGCTCGTGGCAACCTCCGAGGCCCGCTTCTCGCGGCGAGGAACCCGATGCCGGACACTTTCCGACCCTTCGAGAAACTCGGATCCCTGCGCGGCCAGTCGGTCGAGCTCGGCCTCACTCAGGTCACTCGACTCCTGGACCGGCTCGATCATCCGGAGCGTGACTACCCGGCCGTGCACGTGGCCGGAACGAACGGCAAGGGCTCGGTCTGCGCGATGGTCGCGGCGGCACTGCAGGCCGCGGGTCACCGGGTCGGGCTCCTCACGTCGCCTCACCTCGTCGACTATCCCGAACGCATCCGCGTGAACGGCGCGCCGATTCAGGACGACGAAGCGGCCGCGATCATCGATGCGCTGGAGAATCCCGACGGCAGCTTCGACGGCTCCTTCTTTCACAGAAGGAAACCGCTTGCGGGCGGGTCGGTTTCGGGTCGGCTCGCGGCGAGGTTTCGGTCACGTGAAGGAGGCAGGTCGGTCGTGGTGGGAGTGGCGGGAGGGAAGGGTGGTCGGGTTGAAGGAGGCAGGTCGGTCGTGGTGGGAGTGGCGGGAGGGAAGGGTGGTCGGGTTGGGGCCGACGGATTCTTCGAGGATTGCTCTCGCATTCTGCAGGTGACTCTTCGCTTCCTCCAGCCGACCCACTTCCATCAAATGGAATCCGAGGTTCACGTGAGTCAGGCCCACGTCCCAGTGATCCGGGCCCAGGATTGCTTCTTTGATTCTCAGCGCACGCTCGAAGTAGGGGAGCGCGACAGCATAATGACCTGCGTTTCCCCTGGGGAGCGAGCGGCTTCGCGGGGTCGAGCCGTCCGGCGTAGGCTCGGGCCGTCTCCTCGCCGGTGATGCGCCACATGGTCGCGACGACGACGGCCGCGTCCACCTCGGGGC
>JALGZO010000006.1 GCA_025774865.1 bacterium
GTCCTCGTCCGCGAGGATCGCCAGCACGAGCGAGGTGGAGGACGCCGCAACCAGATCCTTGTTGATGTCCATCGCCTTCCGATCTTTCGGTCCTCGGCATCATCGACCATAGAGGTATTATACATAGCGCTGCCATGTAGTCAACTTGCCCGTCCCGAAGACTCGTATCCGTTGCGAATGTGGGGGTTACGGACAGCGGAGGCCGGAGTGTTAGAGCGCACGGCGTCGAGGAAAAGCGGCGAAATGAGCGTGCTAGCGCGGCTCCGCGGTCGCCCGCCACGAGAGGAAGAAGAGCACCAGGAACGCGAGGTCCGCCCACGCCCACGGAATCCACATGAACGGGATGCCCTCCGTCACGGCGTAGGCGAAGACGGTGCCGCTGTAGGCGACCTTCAGCCCCATGCCATACGGCATCCATTCCCGCCGCTTCACGGGATCCGCCGCGATCTGGAGGAACATGACCGCGAACAGGATCAGGAGAATCGCGGGGAAGCGCACGTACCCCATGTGGTTCGGCAGGGCGACGCCGAACCAGGAGAAGAGCTGCACCGGGGCCAGCAAGAACGCCGCCCCGAGGATCCCGTCGTACAGCGCGGCGAACGTCCAGATCGGACGGATCCACGACCGAATCATGATCCACCCCCTTGCGTGTGCACCACCTTCGTTCTCGCGAGCTTCCGCAATCGTCTCCGGTGCTTCGTCCTCCGGTCCTGCACTACGTCCTCGCGGTAGAGCTTCTCGACGAGGTCCCGAAAGCCGGACTCCAACTGCGCGACGCTCATGCGCTCGGGCTCGAACGCGACGTCGAAGAGAGTGCAGAGCTCCCAGGCGTCTTCGCGGAGCAGCCGGTTCGACCGGCGCAACCTCTCGTACAGAGCTGTCCCCGGAAACGGGGTCTGCACAGTCACCTGCACTTCGTAGAGGCCGGTCTCCCGCGCGAACTCGAGCACGTCGTCGAACGCCTCCTCGCCGGTGCCGTCCAGACCGAGGACAAAACATCCGTTCACCGTGATCCCGTGTCCCTGGATGCGATCGATGGCCCGGCGGTACCCGTCGAGCTGCTTCGCCTTCCAGTTCGCGCCTGTCTCCACGCCATCGAGCCCCGCCGGGGACGGGCTCTCGAACCCGATGAGCAGCTGGGCGCAGCCGGCGTCGCGGATCGCGCGCAGGAGCTCCTCGTCGCTCGCGACCGAGACGTCGGTCTCCGTGAACCAGCGCACGTCCTCCGCCGCGAGCGCGCGCATCAACTTCTTCGAGTGGCTCTTGTTCACGAACGTGTTGTCGTCGGCGAGCTCGATGAACGGCTTCGGCCAGATCCCCTTGATCCGGCGGATCTCCGCGATCACGTTCTCGACCGGCTTCACCTGATACCTCGGCGCGATCGTAATCGACGCCGCGCAGAACTCGCACCGGTAGGGACAGCCCCGCTGCGTCTGCACGGTCAGCCGGTCGTAGCGGTCCGGGTCGAGCAGCTCGAACCGCGGGATGGGCGCGTCCGAGAGATCGAAGGGCGTGGGGCGGGAATCGTAGACGCGCTGCAACTCGCCGCGGGCCAAGTCGGCGACGAGGCGGGGCCAGCTCGGCTCGCCCTCGCCGACGACGATCGCGTCCGCCCGGGCGGCGGCCTCCTCGGGCCGGGCGGTGACGTGCAGGCCACCGAGAACGACCTTCGTTCCCCCCCGGCGAAACCGGTCCGCGAGCTCGTATGCCTCCTTGATCCGCGCCGAGAAGCTCGATATCGCGACCGCATCGAATCGGCCGGGCTCGACCAGGAGGGCGTCGGGCGCGGGCGCCTCGACGTACTCGAGCTCAACGCGTCGCGGCGTCGCGGCGGCGAGCGTCAGGAGCCCGAGGCTCGGGAGTGACGCGATTATCTCGCTTCGTCGAAGGAAGCCTGGAAGCGTGATTCCCACGCGCACGAGATCTTCGTTCCACACGCGGACTCCGCTCACGGCGATGAGACCGATCCTCATGCGAGCGCGCTCCACAGGACGAGCGCGACGCCGACGCCGACGCTCAGGACGGGTACGGGGAAGAGCCAGCGGAACGGTACCTTCCAGGCGGTCAGGAAGCAGCACAGCGGCATCGTGATCGCGCCGAGGACGAGCGCCCCACCCGCCCACGCGGTGGTGGACGCCCCCGGCGCGAGGCGCCCCGCGCTCAGCGCGAAGAGGACGTTCAAGAAGCCGAGTCCGAAGAAGGAGATGTGCCCGAGCCGCACCAGGCGTCTCCGGAAGGAGCCGTAGCCTCCCGCCCAGTCGGGCTTGTGAAACCGAGCGCCGATGACCGCGCCCGAGAGAACACCGAGAAGCATACCGGCCCAGCCGGCGAGGAGGTTCACGTGTCCGGTGGAAGTCTCCATGGAAGTGCGGCGACCTTCTCACGTCGGAGGTCGGGCAGCAAGCGAGTGACACCGGCTTGAGCGCCCGCCAGATGTAGAAGTGACCCATGATGAAGAAGCGCGGCGCACACAGCGTCGGACGTCTTGAAGTCCGGGGCGGGCCCCGGCCTCGCCTGGGACGGCACGCATCTGTGGGTCAGCAACATCGCCGACGCCGAGCACCCCGAGACGTTCTGGTATCGCTTCTATCGCTTCGACCCATGGGCGGGCGCGGCCGTGGACTCGTTTCAGACCTGGCCAAGCTTCTACCACGGCATCACCTGGGACGGCACGCATCTGTGGGGCGAGCACAACTGGGACACGATCAGCCGTCTGACGACATCCGGCATGGTCGTCGAGGACCTCGATGCACCGGCCTTCTTCACGTTCGGCGCCGCGTACGCGCTGGGTGAGGAGGTTCTCTGGGTCACGGTCTTCCAGGGCGCGACCGGCCTCTACAAGCTCGACCCGGCGACCGGCAACGTGCTCGACATCCTCTTTCCCGCGGAGACCACGACGACGCACGGCTGGGCCGATCTCGGCTGGGACGGGACCTTCCTCTGGCATTCGAACGTCGCGGATGACGTCGTCTACAAGATCGACCCGGTCAACGGAACGATCGTCGAGTCGTTCGCCGCGCCGGCACCGAACTGCGAGGGGGTGGCGCACGACGGCTGGACGCTCTGGCTCTCCAGCCCGACCACCGACCGGATCTACGGGGTCGATCCGGGAGTCATCGTCGACGACGCACCCGGGTTCGCGCGTTCGGCGTCCCGCGTTCGACTCACCGTGCGGCCGAGTCCCTCACGCGGCCCCTTGGAGTTCGGGATCGACGCGCCGGAGGGGGGACTCGCGCATCTCGATCTGTACGACGTGACCGGCCGGCTCATCGCGCAGCTTCCGAGCCTGCGGGTGGCGCCGGGAAGAAACGCGCTCTCCTGGGCCGGAGATCTCCTGCCGGCCGGGCACTACATCGTGCGCCTGACGCTTGGCGACCTCACCGCCAGCGGGCGTGTCGTCCTCATTCGATGAGGGAACGAACTGGTCAGTCCCTCAAGAACACCACCATCCTCGTCCTCACCTCCCCACCCGCCTCCAGCCGCACGAAGTACGTCCCGCCGGTGACGCGCTGGCCGCGTCCTCCTCCCGTCGACCGGTCGTGCCAGCGCTACCTGAGCCGCACAATGCGTCGAGTCGCAGCGAATTCCCCGGCCTTCAAGCGGTAGAAGTAAACTCCCGGAGCCGCTCGCTGCCCGCGCTCGTTGAGGCCGTTCCAGCGTACCGCGTGGCGTCCACGCGGCATACCCTCGCTCACCAGCATGCGGACAAGACGGCCGGACACTTCGAATACTCGCAAGTCAACCGGCGAGTCTACCGGCAGTTCGAAGCGAATCGTTGCGCTCGTGAGGAAAGGATTGGGCACACCCGCGTGGAGAGCGTAGGCCGTGGGAAAGAGGACGGCGGGCACGTCCGTTACCGGAGCGTCTGCCAATGGGGCACCCGTCACGCGAAGCGTGGCGGAAACGACCACCTCGGGCGTGATCGGATCGT
>JALGZO010000007.1 GCA_025774865.1 bacterium
CTCTTCATGGACAGGCTGATCCGTTCACTCTGTCCGCCCAGATCGTCGATCTTGACGACCTGAACCTTGACCGACTGGCCGGGCTTGAGGATCTCGCCGGGATCCTTCACGCGACGGTGGCTGATTTCCGAAACGTGCACGAGCCCATCGAGACCGCCCAGGTCGACGAACGCGCCGAACGGTCGGACCCGCGCGACCATGCCGGTGAGCTCCATTCCGACGGCCAGCGTCTCGCGGAGCTTCGAGGCCTCCTCTTTCGCCTCCTCTTCCAGGAGGACCCGCCGCGAGAGGACGACGTTCTTCCCCTTCTCGTCCATGGAGGCCACCTTGAACGGGAGCTTTCGACCGATGAAGCTCTCCGGGCTGTCGACGTAGCGGCGGTCGATCTGCGAGAAGGGGCAGAACGCGCGGACGCCCATCACGTAGACCACGAGGCCCCCTTTGTTCACCCCGACGACCTTTCCGCTGACCGTCAGGGAGTTCTTCGAGGCCTCGAGCAACGCCGGAACGTTGCCGGGCTTGCGACCCGCCTTCGCCTTGAGGGACAGCTTGATCCCGCCCTCGACGCCGACGACGGTCGCCTGGATCTTCGCCCCGACCTCCTTCGTGGCGGCGCCGTTCTCGTCCTGAATCTCGCGGGGATCCAGGACACCCTCTTCGCGACCTCCGAAATCGATGAAGACACCCTCGTCCGCGATCCGCACGACGGTCCCCCGAACCCGGCTCCCCTTCTTGGGAGTGGCCGTGCCGCGCGCCTTCTCGGCCGGATCGTCGAGCAGCTCGGCGAGCTTCTCGGTCCCGGCGCTCTCGACGCTCTCCTCGGCCGCTTCTGCTCCGTTCGGCTCGGGCTTCAGCGGCTCATCGGACGTCTGCCCCGCCGCGTCCACGACCGCCGCCGGAGCATCCGAGGGGGGAGCGGGCTCCACCGGGGGAGCGTCCTCCGGCTTCTTCGCAACCGGCGCATTCTCCTCGGGAGGAGTCTCTGGCACGGGGTTTTCGGTGGTCGAAACCACCTCTTCTGGCACGGAGTTTTCGGTGGTCGAAACCACCTCTTCTTCGGGTTGGGTCTTCATCGAAGGTACCACCTGTTTCGAAGTCCGTTTCAGCGGGGCCGTTTCCGACCCTCCGGTCCGTACGACCGGACATGACCAACCGAGCATACCATTTTCCTAGTAGCTTTCCCGCACTCTTCACCGAAAGTTGCTAGAATCCCCGTTTTGTCGAGGCCGGATTTCCGCGGAGAAAGTTCCTTGCTCATCGTGACCGACCTCGAAGGTGTTCTCGTTCCCGAGATCTGGCAAGAGGTCGCGCGGGTGACCGGGCTCTCCACCCTGGATCTCACGACCCACGACGAGGTCGACTTCGAGGCCTTGATGGAGAAGCGGGTGGCGGCGCTCTCACGGAACGACCTTCGACTGAGCGATCTGCAACGCATCGCGGAAAACGTTCTTCCCTTCCCTGGCGCGACGGAGCTTCTCCGATGGGCGCGAACGAAGGGGCAGATCATGATCGTGTCGGACACGTTCCACGAGCTCTCCGAGGGGATCGTACAGCGCATGGGCGGATACAACCTCTTCGCGAACACGTTCCGAGCGGACGCCGAGGGTCGGATCCTCGGCTACCGCCTTCGTATCCGTGGTCGCAAAGACAAGGTGATTCGCTCGCTCAAGGAGATCGGTTACCGGATCGTGGCGATCGGAGACGGCTACAACGACGAGTTGATGTTGCAACTCGCTCACCACCCGATCCTCTACCGCGGCCCTGACGCCCTCGCGGCCCGGCTCCCCAACGTTCGAAGGGCCTCGACGTTCGAGGAGTTGCGGCAGATCATTCTCGAGTCCCACGAGGAGCTCGCGAGCAGCAATTTCACATAGGAGGGGGCCCGCCAGCGCCACCTCCTGCCCCACCCAGAGCGGAGGCTGCCACCATGCAGCATATCGTCGAGTGCGTTCCGAACTTTAGCGAGGGACGGAACCGCGAGAAGATCGGCGCCATCACGAGTGTGATCGAGACGGTTCCGGGAGCCGTCCTCCTGGACGTGGACCCCGGGGCCGACACGAATCGCACGGTCGTGACCTTGGTCGGTGAGCCCGATGCGGTCGTGGAAGCCGCGTTCCGCGCCATCGAGGAGGCATCGCGGGTCATCGACATGCGGGAGCACACAGGGGCCCACGCACGTATGGGGGCCACCGACGTCTGTCCGTTCGTTCCCGTGCGCGGCCTCACGATGGACGACTGCGCTGAACTCGCGAGAAAGCTGGGCGCGCGGGTGGGCGACGAACTCGGCATCCCCGTCTACCTCTACGAGCGAGCCGCAACCGACCCCGAGCGACGGAATCTCGCGAACGTGCGCACAGGTG
This sequence comes from bacterium, assembly GCA_025774865.1. Taxonomy (GTDB): domain Bacteria; phylum ARS69; class ARS69; order ARS69; family ARS69; genus JALGZO01. Next base: position 2,361 of record JALGZO010000007.1, read on the forward strand.
AGTACGAGGGGTTGGCGGCGCGCGTGGGCAACCCGCGATGGACTCCCGACTTCGGTCCCCACGAGTTCAACGCTCGGGCGGGCGCGACCGCCATCGGCGCTCGCGAATTCCTGATCGCCTACAACGTGAACCTCAACACGCGCTCGAAGAAGCTGGCGCACGACATCGCACTCGACATCCGGGAACGCGGGCGCCGACGGCGCGACGCGTCCGGAAAAGCGGTCCGAGACTCCGACGGGAAGTTCGAAACGGTGCCGGGCCAGCTGAAGGAGTGCAAGGCGGTGGGCTGGTACATACCCGAGTACGGTGCCGCCCAGATCTCGATCAACCTCACGAACTACCACGTGACGCCCGTGCACGCCGCGTTCGACGCCATCATGCAAGGAGCGACGGACCGGGGGCTGCGCGTTACCGGAAGCGAGCTCGTCGGGCTGATCCCGCTGGAGGCCATCCGGGAGGCGGGGATCCACTACCTGAGGAAGCAGGGACTCACCGCGGGCGTCCCCGAGCGCGAGTTGATCCACGTGGCCGTGAAGAGCCTCGGGCTCGAAGAGCTCGGACCGTTCGATCCCCACGAGAAGATCATCGAGTACCGCCTGCGACGAGAGAACGCGCTCGTGGATCTCACCGTCTCCGACTTCGCCGACGAGCTCTCCAGCGACAGCCCCGCCCCCGGCGGCGGTAGCGTCGCATCTCTCATGGGCAACCTCTCAGGAGCGCTGTCGGCCATGGTCGCGAGTCTCACCGTCGGCAAGAAGGGTTACGAACCCGCCTGGGAAGCGATGAAGGATCTCGGCCGCGAAGCGCAGCAAATCAAGGACGCGTTCCGCGACGACATCGACCGGGACACGGACTCGTTCAACCAGCTCATGGCCGCGATGAGGATGAAGAAGGCAACCCCCGAGGAGATCGCCGCTCGCGACCACGCCGTCGCGGAGGCGACGAAGCTCGCGATCGAAGTGCCGCTGGGGGTCTTGAGCCGAAGCGTGCGCACGTGCGAGCTCGCAGAGCAGGTGGCCGAGCACGGCAACCGGAACTCGCTCTCCGACGCCGGCGTCGCAGCCCTCGCGGCGTGCGCCTGCGCGGAGGGCGCGTACTACAACGTTCTGATCAACCTCGCGGACCTCGACGAGCCGGAGTGGGCGGAGAACGCGCTCGAAACGGCGGGCGAGGCTCTGACCCGCGTGCGCGAGATCGCCGACCGGGTCCGGACAGCGGTGGAGGGCAAGCTGGAGGAGGCCGCGCGCGCTCCGCAGAGGACGTGACTGGCCCGTGAGTCCGAGTTCACGAGTCGGGGGGGAGAGGGGGTCTCCGGCCTCGGGCGGCTCGGGACCACCACGCAACACCTTCGAGACGGAGCACTAGCCGGCGGGCTGACGGCCCCGCTTCTCGAGAACCTCGCTCACGGTCTCCAGTAGCTTCCTCATCTCGAACGGCTTGCCGAGGACGGAGTCGATCGCGTAGTCCTCGACCTTCTCTCGCGAAAGGGTGGCCCCCCACCCGGTGAGAAGCACGATCCCGATGTCCGAGTTTCGGGTCCGGACCGCGTTGACTACCTCCCAC
>JALGZO010000008.1 GCA_025774865.1 bacterium
CTTCACTTCCTTTTCCGCCACCCTGCGCAGCATCGTGAGATCGTCCGATCCGGTCAGGGCGAGGCGAATGATCGGATCGAGGGCCGGATCGTACCGGAGCACGACGGGAGCTTCGGTGCCGTCGGGGAGAATCAGCCGGTCGAGCTTCTCGCGAATCTCCATCGAGATCTCGTTCATGTCCGCGCCCCACTCGAACTCGAGCGTCACCTCGGACAGACCGGGACGTGACACGGAGTGGACTTCCTGGAGGCCGCGCAGCACTCCGACTGCTTCCTCGACGGGGCGCGTCACGAGGTTCTCGACCTCGCCCGGAGCCGTGTCGGGGAATTCAGTCTGGACGGTGAGGGACGGGTACGTGATGTCGGGAAGAAGGTCGAGAGTGAGCCGGAAGAACCCGACTCCTCCGAACGCCGTCACCGCGAGCGCCACCATCAGAACGGTGACGCGTCGCCGGACGGCGACCGAGGTGACGGCGCGGATCACGACGCATCCGCGGGCTCGGCCTCGGTCGTGGTGGCCGCTGTTTCGTCGGCCTTGGCGGCGTTCAGCTCCGCGAGGATGTCGGGCGGACCCTCGAGGACCTCGACGCCGGCGCCGTCGCGAAGCTCACGCTGCCCCTTCACGATGACCAGCTCCCCCTCTTCGACCCCGCCGAGGACCTCGGTCAGGTCGCCGTCGACGAATCCCGTCTCGACGATTCGGCGCACCGCCTTGTGGTCCTCGACGACGAAGAGGATGTCACTTCCTTGCTCTTCGAAGACGGCGCGGCTCGGTACGAGGGTCGCACGCTCGTGGCGGGCCGTGACGATACGGACCTGCGCGAAGTCGCCCGCGCGGGTGCCCGGGGGGTAGTCGTGAATCTCGGCCGTCACCTTCACGGTACCCGTCGCGGGATCGACGATGGGACTGACGAGGCTCACCTTCCCCTTCACCTCCTCGCCCGTGCTGTCGAGCCGGACTTCCATCGTCTGACCGACCGCGACGAACCCCATTCGCTTCGCGGGTATGTGGACGCGGGCCAGCAGCGGATCGACGTCCATCACCTCGAAGAGCGGCGTGCCGGGGGAGACGTCCGCGCCGAGGTCGACCAGGCGACGCACGACGCGGCCCTCGAACGGAGACTGCACGCGCGTGTACGACAGCTGGAGCCTCGCGAGCTCGAGGTCGGCCTCGCGCACCTGGAGGTTGTTCACCGTGGCCTCGAACTCGCCCGCCGAGAGCAACCCCGATTCTTCCATCGCGGCTCGCCGCTCGTGCTCCGCCCGGGCTGTCCTCTCGTTCGCTTCGGCCTGTTTGACGCGCCAGCTCGCCTCGTCGTCCTCGAGCAGGAGCAGGACCTCGCCCGCTGCGATCTTGTCCCCCTCCTCGTGGAGAATCTGGCGGACCACTCCAGTGGTGCGGGCCAGAATTCGCGAATGGCTCTGCGCCTCGAGCGTGGCGGTGGCCGTGTAATACGAGGAAGCGGGACCGGTGACGGCCGGCTCGATGGCGACCGGGGCGTCCGGACGACCCTGGGGTCCATGGCCGCCGCGACCGCGCATGCCTGCCTTCGGCCCCGCCGCGGCCTCGCCTTCCTGCCCGCCGCAGCCGGCTAGGAGCCCGAGGACGGAGAAAAAAGCGGCCGCGGCAGCAAGGCGCGGCCATCGGCCGCGTGCGGACACGACGCCGCGGTGATTCGGCTGGGGCTGGGGCATGAGCACCGCCGACGGCTGAAGGTGGCCCGAAGGGTGAACCCCCGATCACGCCTCGGGTTTCGAGCCAGTGAGCTTACCAGATCCCACCATCTGGTGGGACGTCTCCGAAGCCAACGCCGTTCAAGCCCCCCGCCGGGCGTTCGCTTGATCTTTGCCGTCCCGGCTGCCAGATTGAGGACTTCCTCCCCAGGAGACGGTTGAGATGCATCTACGCATGGCTCGGTGGATTGGAATCGCTGCTCTCGCGATCGTCGGGGCGGGTGCGGCCGGAGTGGCGGCGGCCGGTGACGACGAAGGCGTCCGCGAGGTGGGTCCTCTCGTGCTCGACGGCGTCCCGGAGGTCCCGGACCATATCGTCGAGAAGATGAATCAGTACCAGAACGTTCGAACCGGAGCGTTTCGGAGCTGGGCGCCGGACGGCGGGGTGATCATCGCGACGCGCTTCGGCGAGACCGGCCAGCTCCATCACGTGGCTTCCCCGGGCGCCGCGCGCCGGCAGCTCACGTTCTACCAGGAGCCGATCTCCGGTGGTTCCTTCGGCCGGGAGAGCGTTTGGCTCCTGTTCAACCGGGACGCGGGCGGCAACGAGGCGTCCCAGATCTTCCGGTTCGATCTCACCACCGGCCAGGCGACGCTCCTGACCGACGGCGAGCAGCAGAACGGCGGCCCGCTATGGTCGAACGACCGCGACCGCTTCGCCTGGCGCAGCACGGCGCGGAACACGAAGGACCACGACATCTGGATGATGAATCCGCTTCACCCCGAGGAAAAGGAGATGATCCTCGAAGTCGAAGGCTACTGGGTACCGCTCGACTGGTCCCCGGACGACCGAGGCTTGATCCTGGAGAACTACGTCTCGAGCACCGAGGCGTACTTCTGGACCCTTGACCTCGAGACCGGCGAGAAGCAACCGCTGGGACGGCACGAGGGTCCGGACGGCGAGACCATCTCTTACGGAAACGCCGTTTTCGATCGCCAGGGCGAGGGCGTCTTCTTCACCTCCGACGAGGGGACGGAGCACAAGACGTTGCGCTACCTGCCGCTCGGCGAAACGGATTTCGAAGAGATCACGGCGGACATTCCGTGGAGCATCGGGGGCCTGGTGATGACGAAGGATCGCCGGCGTCTCTCGTTCAGCGTGAACGAGAGCGGCACGGACCGCCTCTACTTCATGGATACCGAGACGCGCGAGTACCGAGCCGTCGACCTGCCTCTCGGCATCTTGACCGGGCGTGACTTCAGCGACGACGGCAAGCACTTCGCGTTCACGTTCAACACGCCGTCCACTCCCGCCGACGTCTACTCGGTCGAAGTCGAGTCGGGTGAGATCACCCGCTGGACCTATTCAGAGGTCGGAGGGCTCGACACCGGTACTTTCCAGACTTCGGAACTCATCCATTTCCCGACGTTCGACGAGGACGAGAGCGGCGACCGTCGGATGATTCCGGCCTTCGTGTACAAGCCGAAGGGCAGCGGTCCGTTTCCGGTCATTCTCAACATCCACGGCGGACCCGAAAGCCAGGCGAAGGCCTACTTCTCGTCCTTGACGCAGTACCAGGTGAACGAGCTCGGGTGCGCCGTCATCTATCCGAACGTTCGCGGATCGAACGGATTCGGCAAGTCGTACCTGCTGCTCGACAACGGTTTCAAACGCGAGGACTCGGTACGCGACATCGGCGCTCTCCTCGACTGGATCGAGACGCAGGACGACCTCGACTCCGACCGCGTCGGCGTGATCGGCGGATCGTACGGCGGCTACATGGTCCTCTCGTCACTGATGAACTACCCCGATCGCATCCGTGCTGGTATCGATTTGGTGGGAATCTCGAACTTCGTGACGTTCCTGAAGAACACGAAGGACTACCGGCGGGATCTCCGGCGAGCGGAGTACGGCGACGAGCGCGATCCGGCGATGTACGAGCACCTGATGAAGATCTCGCCCACTGAGAACGTCGACAAGCTGGCGTCACCGCTGTTCGTGATCCAGGGCGCGAACGACCCGCGGGTTCCCCAGTCCGAGGGGGAGCAGATCGTGAAAGCGGTCCGCGACAAGGGCAAGCACGCCTGGTACATGCTCGCAATGGACGAGGGACACGGCTTTCGCAAGAAGTCGAACCGTGACCAGATGTCCTATGCCGTGTCCATGTTCTGGGAGCGGTACCTCCTCGGCGACGAGCCACCGATGACGACGGAGAAGAAGGAGGAGGTGCCGGGGGCGTCGCAGTAGGGGTAGGGCGACCGACGGCTTGCCGGCGGGGCGATGGAAACGGCTCCGCCGGAGGTCTAGAAACATAGGTACGCAAAGGAGGTCCGTCATGCGACTGCGTACCGCCCTTTTGCTCCCCCTCGCACTCATCGTGCTCATCTCGTCTCCGTCGGCGGCGCTGGAAAAGACCGCCGTCCGGGCGTCCGATCGGAGTCAAGCCGACTCGTGGACGAGCGGGATGACCTGCACACTCGCCTATTACAACATCTGCACGGGCTGGCTGTGGGTCTGGTCCGGCTGGGAACGTGACGCCGTATTCGGCGTCACGTTCGAGGATGCCGGCTCTCCCACGAACGGGATTCAGGCCAGCTCGATCTACGTCTGGACGTCCGCCCCGGGGGGCGGCACCTATGGGTTCGCCGGTACGATCAGCCTCTACGAGGCCGACGCGAACGACTGCCCGACGGGGCCACCGATCGAGAGC
>JALGZO010000009.1 GCA_025774865.1 bacterium
CGAAGGCAAGATCGCGCTGCATTTCGAGTCTTACTTGAAATCGATCGGTCCCAACGAGGTGACATTCTCGGCGGGCGGCCCCGACGGCGAGGCGAGGACGATTCCGAACGACCACGTGTTCGAGATGATCGGGGCGGAGCTGCCGCTCGGCTTCTTCGAGAAGATCGGCGTGAAGCTCGAGAACGTCTGGAACGCGAAGCGGTGGCTCGTACTGACGGGCATCTTCGTTCTCGTGTACTCGGTCTACGCCCTGAAGTCGTACGGCAAGGGCGTCTCGGCCTGGCCGTTTCAGGGCATGATTCCTCCGGACGTCTACGACAGCGGCCTCTCCACGGTCTTCCGTGTCGCATTCGCGCCGTTCGCGTGGATCTTCGATCCCGCGGCTTATCAGGACATTCTCGGGGATCGCGGATACCAGCAGGGATACCTCTACAGTCTCCTCTACACGATCGTGATGATCGTATTCGGTGGGGAGGCGTTGCTCCGGTGGCGCGGCATCGCGCGGCGTCCCGGCTACCAGACGTGGCGGTACGCGTCGCTCATCGGATTCCAGATCGCGTTCTTCCTCATCGTGAACATCGTCGCGGTGCAGGCGCTGACCACGAAGTACGCGTGGCGCGCGTGGGGGCTCTACCAGCCGTTCCCGCTCTTCTTCAATGTCTTCTTTTGGTGGTACGACGGTGATCCCGCCCACATCAAATGGTTCTTCGTGGGCGCGGGGCTCGTCGGGACGTTCGTGGCGATTCCCCTGCTTGCGCGCTGGCACGGCAAGCGTTTCTGCACCTGGATCTGTGGCTGCGGCGGGCTCGCGGAGACGCTCGGGGATCGATGGCGCCATCTCTCGGCGAAGGGAGAGCGGTCCCGCACGTGGGAGTTTCAGTCGTATCTCGTTCTCGTCGCGAGCGCGATCATCCTGCTCGTCGTCGTCGGCCTCTACGAGACGGACGGAAACAACGCGTGGTGGAAGACCTATGCGTACCTCGTAGACTTCTGGCTCGTGGCCGTGATCCCGATCGCCCTCTACCCGTTCTTCGGAGGCAAGGTCTGGTGCCGCTACTGGTGCCCACTCGCGGCGTGGAACCAGGTGCTCGCAAGGTGGTTCGGGAAGCTCGATATCCAGTCGAACGACAAGTGCATCTCCTGTACGCAATGTTCGAAGTACTGCCAGGTCGGCGTCGATGTGATGGCGTTCGCGAAGAACCAGCAGAGCTTCGACAACCGCAACTCCGCGTGCATCCAGTGCGGTATCTGCATCGATGCCTGCCCCATGGACGTCCTCTCGTTCGGCTCGAACGAGGTGAAGGCGGCGAGCTGATCGGCCGCAGTCCTACCGATAGATGTCCTTCACGGCGCCCCAGCTCTTCGAGTCCACGTGCGTGGGTCCGAAGACGATGCTCAGCGAGTCGTCCGACGTGTCTGTTTCGGCCGCCGCCCCTTTCGTGGGGAACAGGATCACGGTGATCTGGTCGCCGAGCTCGAGCGGCACGGCGGGAATCACACCGATCAGTTCGGGGCCGTGGCAGAGATCGTCGGCCGAATCGCAGCTCAGAGTGGTCGGCACTCCGTCGATGACGGTGGTTCCGCAGGAGTCCGCGGCGGCACAGGCGTGGGTGCACGAGTCCTGGATGTCCCAGATGATGCACGCGGGGTTTCCCGGCGCGGCGGGGCGCGGCCCCCACGAGAACTGCGCCTCGGTGCCGAGGTCTGAGACGGCACCCTCGCCGTCGAATTCGAACGACCACGTGAAGACGATGTCGTGGGTTCCCGGCGGGCCGCCGGCGGCGGGCTGGGTCGTGAGCTCCAGTGCCTTTCGATTCCAGGTCAGGCCGCTCGGTCCGGCCGGGGCCGTCGAGGCACCGAGGAACAGGGTGAAGATCGTCGAGAACAAGAGGACGTGGCGGGTCATGGAGCCTCCGGGTCGGGGAAGCCCGATTGAAGCAGATTCGAGTCACCCGTTTCGAGCCAGTCCTTGACACTAGACGTTTGTCTAGTTATCTTCCAGTGGCCATGCTCCCTCATGTTCAGCCCGCCCGGGTCCTCGCCGCGTTGCCGGCCACGCCGCTTCTCGAGCCGTTTCCCCCCGGAAAGCTCGTGGAGCTCTCCAGCGAGCGCGCCGGCGCCTGTCTGAGTGCGGCTGTCAGCGCCGTACGCCTTGCCCAGTCCGAGGGGGAGCCCACGGCCTGGATCCAGCCCGCCGGGGGCTCCCTCTACCCTCCCGACCTCTCCGACTGCGGCGTCGACCTGGCGGCGCTTCCCGTCATTCACGTACCGGGGGGCGCGGGTGAGTACGGCCCCCTGAAGGCGGCGGAGCTTTTGCTGCGCTCCGGCGCCTTCGGCCTCGTCGTGCTCGATCTACGGGACTCTCGGCTCCGCCGCGACGCTGCCTGGCAGGGGCGCCTCCTCGCCCTCGCCCGGGAGCATTGCAGCCGGGTCGTGCTGCTCAGCGCCCCGGCGGGCGCCCACCATTCGCTCGGTCCCCTCGTCAGTGTCCGCATCGAGCCGAGGCGGCTGCGCGTAGGACCCGGGATCTTCGTCGTCGAGCACCATCTATTGAAGAACAAACAGGGTCTCGCGCTCGACGGCACCGCTGAACATCGTCGCGGCCCGTGGGGATTGAGGTGAGCCATGGCTGCACGCATCAGAGGCGGCGGCAAGTCGCCGCATATCGCGTGTGTCGACCTGCCGGCGTTCCCGTTGCAGCTCGCGCTCCACCTCCACTCCGACTGGCGAGAAGATCCGGTCGTCGTCGTGGAGGACGACCGGCCGCTCGCCGAGATTCTCTGGGCGAATCGGGCCGCGCGAGCGCACCGGATCCGCCGCGGGATGAAGTTCGCGGCGGCGCAGTCGCTCGTAGCGCGCCTCCACGGGGCGGTCGTCTCCCCCGCCGAGATCGATGACGAGCTCGGGCGCATCTTCGTCAAGCTCATCGAGTACTCACCGAACGTCGAGCCGTCCCGGGAGTGGCCGGGCGTCTTCTGGCTCGACCCGAGCGGTCTGGAGCACCTGCACGGTAGCCTCGAGAACTGGGCGGAACGGGTTCACGCGGCGATCGCGGCGCTCGGCTTCGCGTCGTCGGTGGTCTGTGGATCGCAGCGCTTCGGCGTGTTCGCCCTCGCGCAGAGCCGGACCGGAGCGCACGTTCTCCGGGACGCTGCGGACGAGCACCGACGCGCCGCCCGCGTTCCCCTCTCCCGCCTGAATCTCACCGCGCGACTGCGCGACGAGATGGCGGTGCTCGGCGTCACGACGCTCGGCGAGCTCCTCGCTCTGCCGCGCAACGGGCTCGCGGTCCGGTACGGCGCGGAAGCGGCCGCGCTCCACGACCTCGCATCCGACCGGGCGTGGACGCCGCTCCGGCCGAAGCAGCTCACGGAACCGACGCGCGCCGAGGTCGTCGTGGATCCTCCCGATCACGATCGCACGCGGCTCCTCTTCGGGATCAAGTCGAGCCTGCACGACGTCGTACGGGAGCTCGAGCGTCGCGGTCGCGGTATCGCGGCGCTCGCCCTCACCTTCGAGCTCGACCACGCCCCGAACCATACCGAGCGCGTCGAGGCGGCCGCTCCCACGCTCGACATCGTGCGACTCCTCGACCTCGTCCGGCTGCGGCTCTCCGCCGTCGACCTCGAAGCTCCCGTGGAGCGAATCGTGATCGACGTGAAGAGCGTTTCGGTGCACGCACGGCAGGCGTCGCTGCTCGACACCGCACCCCCCCGCGATCCGGAGGCGGCCGCCCGGGCCCTCGCCCGTGTGAAAGCCGCGTTCGGCGGGAACGCCGTCACGCGGGCACACCTCGAGAACGCCATCCTCCCGGAAGCCCGTTTCCGCTGGGAACCACTCGGCGATCTTCCCGCCGCCGCTGCGGAGGAACCCTCGGACGAGGAACCGCCGCCGCTCGTCCGGAGTGT
>JALGZO010000010.1 GCA_025774865.1 bacterium
GTCCGTCGCGATCCAATCCGGATCCCACGACTCGGCGAGCACCACGAGCCCCTCCGATGCGGGCGGCACATCGATCTCCCACGCTCCCGGACCGCGCTCCCGGGCCGACAGGGGACCGTCCACCGGCCCACGGTCGTGCGCGCTGCGCGAGCCCGCTGGTCCCCGTTCGAGCAGGACCCGGCCTCGGATGTCGTGGTCGTCGCTTCGCACTCGTTCGAGAACTTCCTCGCGGTCGACGACCTCCCACGAGTGCGCGAGCCGGACGCGCGGCATCGAATCGGTGTTCCTCGAAAGCCATACACCGCCCGGCAACGACGACGACTCCCATCCCTCGCCAGCGATGCCGGAGCCGGTGGAGATCACCGCATCGATCGAGAGAAGATCGGCTTGCGCATCGGTGAGGTCAGGGCGTGGTGTCGCCCCCGGACGCGTGCTCAACCCCATCCACTCGAGCCATTGCAGCGGAATGAGCGACGTGAATCCTTCGCCCGAATCGACGTCGTACAGGAGCTGTGAGTTCGGCGACAATGTCCACGCGCCCGTCGAGTAAGTCGACTCGTTCCCCTTCCAGGCCGGCGTGAACATGTCGACGCGCGGGGCCCCCGGGGCACGCTCCCACATCTCGTCGACCCCCTGACGAAACACACGGGCGCGCGGGGCGGCGGGAGGCAGCGCGGCGACCACCGGCGGCGGCTCCGTCACGACCGCGACCGGCACGAGTGGATTGAACGACGAGCCCCAGGTCAGCAGGTCGAGCGCGACGACGACCGTCGGACCAGCAGCCAGCAGGCGGCTCGGGCGGCGCCGAAGCCCGAAGGGAACGAGTGTCGCGAGCCCGACCACCATCACGATTCCGAGCCGTCCGAACACTTCGTCGGTGTTCGACCCGATTGCTTCCAGCTTCGCCGGCCACGCGCGACCGAGCTCGAGACCCGGATCGGAAGTGCGGGCCTCTGCTCCCAGACCGACCGCGAGCGCCGCGAGGAGGAGAAGCGGGGCCACGCCCACCGCCAGAGCCGTCCGCCTTCGCGTCACGTTCTTCTCCCGCAGGAGTGCGCCGAGCCCGAGACCCGCGAGCAACGCCACGGCCAGCGCAAACAAGAGCGCGAACCGACCCGGAAGACGCGTGGACTGCCACAGTGGAAGCCACGTGAGGATTCGGTAGGCCGGCGTGTACTTCCCGAGCATCAGCACGAACGAGAGCGATGTCACCGCCGCGAGCAACCTCGTCGGAAGATCACGTCGGAGGAGAAGCGCAACCCCGGCCAGCGCGAGCGTGGGCACACCCATGAACACGCAGGTCTCGGCGAAGTGGCTCCAGTCGCGGCCGGCCCAGAAGCTTCCGTTCACGGGTGTCCCGAACAGATCCGGCGCGACGAACGTCGCGGCCTGCCACGGCGGGAACGAACCGAACGTCAGAAAGGAATAGTCGACCGCCTCGCCGCGAGGTGTGCGGGCCAGGAGCTCCCGAGTGGGTAGCACTTGCAGGGCCGCGAGTGCCGTTCCGATCAAGATCACGGCCGCGAGTCCGAGCCCCGCGCCGACCATCGGCCCTCGGAGGCCCGTACGGAACGGTACCGCGATCGCGAGCAGGAGCACGGTCATGAGTGTCGCGTAAGGGTGCGCCCCGAGCAGGAGACATGCGATCGTGACCGCCAGCATCACTGCGGCACCCACGCTCCCTCCCCACGCGCCCCACGCGAAGTACAGCGCCCACGGCACGAGTGCCGCTCCGACCAGCAGGTTGAAGTGGACCACGTGCCCGACGAGGTACCCCGAAAGCTCGTACGCGACTCCGGCGAGCACTGCACCCTCTGCGCCGGCGCCGAGTCGACGCGCGAGCAACCACGTGCCCAGGCCCGCGAGCGCAAAGTGGAGAATGACGCTCCACGAGAAAGCGAGCGTCGCCGGCAACAGAAGAAAGAACGGGAACGTGAGCGGGTACAGCGCCCCGGTCTGCGTCTCGGCGAAGAGCGGGAAGCCCGCGAACAAGCCGGGGCACCACGTCGCGAAGGTGCCGTCGCGTAGCTGCTCGAACCACCACGCGCGGAACGTGAGGTTTTGCATCCAAGTGTCGTAGTGGAAGAACGTGCCTTGCCCGATCAGCGCCTTCGGAAAGAGGGCGATCGCGAGGGCGGGAAAGAGCAGCCCCCTCAAGGCAGACCCCGGCCCCTCCGGAGCGCCCACTCCGAGCCGAGAAGCGCGAGCAAGGTGAGAAAGAGCAAAGGGTTCTCGAAGAGCGACATCTCGCGCACCGAGCGCTCCAGAACCGGCTCCAGCTTCAGCAGATCCGGAAGGCTCTTGGCGTCGCCGAGCGTCAGGAACCGTCCTCCCGACTCGCGCGCGAGCTCTCGCATGAGCCCGAAGTTCGGAGCGGGATCTTCGAACTCGAGTCGATAGGGGGCAACGGTCATCTCGGACTCGTCACTGCCGAGAGTACTGGCCCCGAGCCGCGCGGTTCCTTCGATCTCGTAGTCGCCGGGCGCGACTCCGGGCAGGGCGCCCCGGTAGCGTCCTTCGCCGAGATCGACGAGGGAGATCTCGCGGGTCTTCTCTTCCTCGGTGCCGAGCGGACCGCGGATGGTCGCGCGCACGTCGGCGCCGGGAATCGGGCGGAAGTCGTCATCGAAGATCTGGCCCTCGATCACGACGCTCTCCGCTCCGTCGAAGAGGCTCTTCACCGGACGCACCATCACCTGCTTCAACTCGTCGCGCGCCACCAGCCATCGAACCGCGCGCGAAACGAAGTGCCGGAAGTGATCACCGGAGCGACCCGTTCCCCAGAGGTACAGATCCCAGCGCCAGTAAGGACTACCCGCGACGGTGAGGACGCGCCCCCTTCCACTCGTCGAAGTGGCGACGAGGGGGAGCTCGTCTCGCGGCACGCCGTCGACGGCGCCTTGAAGGAGTACGCGCGCCCCGGGCCTGCGCTCGAGAAACACCGGCGCTTCCCCGAGCGGGGGCAGCTCTTCCCAGAGCCGCGTGTTCACGTCGACGTCGTTCTCGAGGCGCGTTACCGGGTGCGAGCGACCGGAGAGTGTGAGATGCGGCAGGATCTGCCCGGTCCGCGAGCGGATCCCGTGCGTGGGTACGACCGGGAGGATGTCGCCGAGCTCCGTTCTCGCGACGTCGAACGCCCGGGCGGGGCCCATGACGAGCAAAGCGCCACCCCGCTCGGTGACGAACCGAGCCGCCGAGTCGAGCCAGTCTGACGCCAGCGCTCCCCCTCCCCCGTCGACGAGGATGAGCAAGTCGTAACGGGCGAGCTCGGCGTACTCGGTCGGCAACTTCTTCCCACCCCCCCCGAGCTTGCCGGGGAAGCGCGACAGGGAGAGAACGACCGATTCAACGGACAGCGAGACGTCGGACTCGAGAGCGCGCTTCAGAAACGTGAGGTCGAGGGAAGGGCGCCCCGCGACGAGCAGAACCTTGATCTTCTCCTTGAGAACGCGCACCGCGAACAGGTGCTCGTTGTTGTTCGCCGACACTTCTCCCTCACGGGCCGGCGTCCACACCCGATAGCGGTGGAGGCCGGCTCGCGTGGGGACGTACTTCAGATCCACCTCCATCTCGACTCCGCCGCCGGAAAGATCCACGGTCACGGAGTCGAGAACGGCGTCCCCTTCGGAGAGGTACACAGGAACGCGCTCGGCGGCATCGCCGCGCGCGCGGATCTTCGCGGCGACCGGAACGTCGTTGTCGAGGTACGCCACCCCCGATGCCGCGACGTCGAAGATCGAAAGATCCGTCATCGGACCTTCGTCCCCCACTCCCACTGCGAAGACGGGAACTCCGAGTCGCCGCGCTTCTTCCCGCGGATCGATCCCGACGTTGTGCGAGCCGTCCGACATCAGGACCACCGCGCCCGTTTCCCGCCGCCGTGCTCCGACCCCCTCG
>JALGZO010000011.1 GCA_025774865.1 bacterium
GGTGACGCTTCTCGGGGATCCGGGGGCCGTGATCGAGGGACCGGGCAAGGGGGACGTGCTCCGGATCACGGCGCCCGACGTGACGGTGAAGGGCCTCGTGATCCGGGGAACGGGAATCAGTCTCGATCAGGAGAACGCCGGGATCACGGTCCTTGCCGATCGCGTGCGCATCGAAGAGAACACGTTCGAGGACGTTCTCTTCGGCGTGTACCTGAAAGACGCGACGGACTGCGCGATCCGCGGCAACCACATCTCGGGCAAGGACCTGGATCTGGCCCGGCGCGGCGACGCCATCCGGATCTGGCACAGCGACGGCTGCGTTATCGAGGACAACACGGTGACCGACTCCCGCGACGTCGTCATCTGGTTCTCGAAGGACGTTCACATCGCGCGGAACACGGTCATCCACGGTCGCTACGGCCTCCACTTCATGTACAGCGACCGGAACTGGATCGAGGACAACTGGCTCGAAGGAAACTCGGTCGGCGCGTTCCTCATGTACAGCCGGAATCTTCGGCTGGAGCGCAACGTGTTCCTCGACAACCGGGGCCCCTCTGGCTACGGCATCGGTCTCAAGGACATGGATGGGGTGGAGGCGAGCGACAACCGCTTCCTCGGCAACCGGGTGGGCGTCTACATCGACAACTCCCCGTGGTCGGTGGACGTGTACGATCACTTCGACCGGAATGTCTTCGCCTACAACGACATCGGGATCGCGTTCCTGCCTTCGGTGAAGCGGAACGTCTTCCGCGACAACACGTTCCTGGAGAACCAGGAGCAGGTGGCGGTGCTGGGGGCCGGTGACTTCCGGGGGAACGACTTCACCGTGGAGGGCCGCGGGAACTTCTGGAGCGACTACCGCGGCTACGACCTGGACGGGGACGGTCTCGGCGACGTGCCCTATCGAGCCGAGAGCCTCTTCGAGAACCTGATGGACCGCGAGAAGAAGCTCCGGCTCTTCCTCTACGGTCCCGCCCAGCAGGCGATCGAACTGGCCGCGAGGGCTCTGCCCTCGATCAAGCCGCGCCCGAAGGTCTCGGACACGGGGCCCCTGATGCAGCCGGTACCGCTGCAGGCGTCGCCCTTGCCCGAGCGATCGGGTCGGGCGCTCGTCATTCTCTCGGCCGCGCTTTTTCTGGGATCGCTCCTGGGGTTGAGCCGGGCGAAGGAAGCGCCGGCGGCGTCCACGGCCGAGGCGACGGCCACGGCGACACCGGCTCCCGGCGGGGAAGCTCCGCCGGAGGCCGTCGTTCGGGTGCGTTCGCTGGTGAAGCGTTTCGGGAAGTTCACGGCGGTGAACGGCCTCGACTTCGACGTGGCGAAGGGCGAAGCGGTCGCTCTCTGGGGTCGCAACGGCGCGGGCAAGACCACGGCCATCAAGTGCATCCTGGGCCTGTTGCGCTCCGAAGGTGAGATCCAGGTCGCCGGGTGCGACCTGAAGCGCGACGGCAAGGGAGTGCGCCGCTCGCTCGGTTACGTGCCGCAGGAGCTCGCGCTCCAGGAGGATCTGGGGACGCTCGAGACCCTCGAGTTCTACGCGCGGCTCAAGAAGGTGCCGGCGGCCCGCGCCCAGGAGGTGCTCACCGACGTGCAGATGACGAAGCACGCGAAGAAGAAGATCGGAGAGCTCTCCGGTGGCATGAAGCAACGGATCGCCCTCGCGATCGCGCTCCTGGCGGATCCGCCGGTCCTGATCCTCGACGAGATGACCTCGAACCTCGACACGAACGCACGGGGCGGGTTCCTGGGACTTCTGGAGCGGCAGCGGGAGCGGGGCAAGACGATCGTCTTCACGTCGCACCGGTTGGACGAGGTGCAGGCCCTCGCCGACCGCGTGCTGGTAATGGAGGACGGGCAGCTCTTCACGGAGTGCTCGCCGGATCGGCTTCCAGAGGTCCTCGGTCTGCACGCCAGGCTCGAGCTTCTCTTCCCGGAGGAGCAGCGGGGGCGGGCCCACGATCTCCTGCGCGAGAAGGGCTTCGACGTGAAGTGCAACGGCGGGGCGAGCATTCGCGTCCGCGTGGCCCCCGCGGAGAAGCTCGAGGTGCTCCGGTGTCTGGAGGAGGCGGGGATGGGTCTCACCGACTTCGACATGGAGACCGAAGCGATGCCCGCTCCCGAGGGCGGCCTCCGAGAGGAGGAGCTCTGATGGAAGCCGGCATCGTCTTCACGATCGCGCGCAAGGAGATCCGCGATTCGCTGCGCAACCGGTGGTTCCTTCTCTACACGGCGGCCTTCGCGGTGCTGGCGCTGTCGTTGTCGTGGATGTCGCTCGCGGGCGGGGGATCGTACGGGTTCGCCGGGTTCGGGAGAACGGCGGCCGGGCTCGTGAACCTGGTGCTCCTGGTGGTGCCGCTCATGGGGCTCACGGTGGGCGCGGGAACGATCGCGGCCGACTCGGAGAGGGGGACGCTCGCGTACCTGCTCTCCCAGCCGGTGAATCGGGGAGAGGTGCTGCTCGGCAAGTACCTCGGCCTGGCCGCCACGCTCGCGGCCGCACTCGCCCTGGGGTTCGGTATCAGCGGTGTGGTCATGGCGGCGGCCGGAGGGGCGGGGGACGCCCGCGGGTACGCCGCGCTCGTGGCTCTCGCGTTCGTGCTCGCGCTCTCGATGCTGAGCGTCGGGATGCTGGTGTCGGTGATCGTCCGGAAGGCGTCGGTGGCGACCGGGGTGGCGCTCTTCCTCTGGCTCGCGCTCGCGTTCCTCTCCGACCTCGGTCTCATGGGAAGCACGGTGGCGTTTCGTCTCCACGTGAGCGACCTCTTCGCGCTTGCCTTGATCAACCCTCTTCAGGTATTCAAGATGGCCGTGCTCGGATCGATCCACGCCACGCTGGACGTGCTGGGACCGGCGGGGACCTACGCGGCCCAGACCTATGGCGACAAGCTCGGGCTCGTGTTCGCGGCGTCGCTGGCGCTCTGGGTGAGCGTGCCGCTCGCGGTCTCGGGAATCATCTTCGTGAGAAGGGGGGAAGGATGAGGTCGGTTCGTCTCTGGACTCCGCTGCTGCTCCTGGCTGCGCCGGGTTGCGGGGGAGATTCGGACACCGGACCCCCGACCGTGCACTTCGGGCAGGACGTGTGTGCGGAGTGCAGCATGATCGTGAGCGAAGAGAGGTTCGCCGCCGCCGTCGTGGTGGAGGCGGACGGACGCACCGAGTCGCACGTGTTCGACGACGTCGGCTGCCTCTTCATGTGGGAAGCGGGGGGCGGCGCCGATGCCGCCGTTCTCACCCGCTGGGTGCACGACTACAACGGGGGCGGCTGGGCTCCCGCGGAATCGGCCTGGTACGTGAAGAGCGCGGAGATCCGCTCGCCGATGGGGTCGGGGGTCGCGTCGTGTGCTGCGCAGGAGGAAGCCGAACGGCTTTCCCGGCTCAGGGACGGCACGGTGCTCGACTGGGGCGCACTGCGGGAGCTGGCTCGGAGCGAGGGTCTCGTGGCGCCGCCGCCTCCGGCGGTCGAGAGCTGATGGCCGAGCGATGACCAAGCCCACGGAGACGCATCCAGCGGATCAGCCGGCGGCGAACGGCCGGCGGCAGCATCACTTCGACAGCCTGAAGCAGCAGTTCGACGCCTCGAAGCTCGGCATGTGGCTCTTCCTGGCCACCGAGATGCTGATGTTCGGGGGGCTCTTCTGCGCGTACGCGGTGTACCGCGGCAATCATCCGGACATCTTCGCGTGGGGCAGCCAGCTTCTCGATCGGAAGCTCGGCGCGGTCAACACCGTGATCCTCATTTCCAGCAGCTTCACGATGGCGATGGCCGTCATGGCGGCGCAGCGCGGGTGGCGCTGGCGGCAGGTGGGACTCCTCGGGCTCACGTTCCTGGGGGCCTGCGGGTTCCTCGTGATCAAGGGGATCGAGTACCGCCCGAAGTTCGAGCACGGTCTTCTCTG
>JALGZO010000012.1 GCA_025774865.1 bacterium
CACGACAACGAGTTGGCATGGTACCGGGAGCTCCGGGAGTCGCCGGCGGTGCTCCAAGCCGTCGACGGTGAGTATCCCTTCCTTCAGATGTTGAACGTGAAGTACGTGCTCCACGACATGCCGAATGCGCCGAACCCGCTCCCGCTCGCGAACTACCGCCCGCGCTTCTGGCTCGCTGAAAACTTCGAGGTGATCGAAGACCGGGCGGCGATCCCGGCGCGTTTCGTGGACCCCGATTTCGACGTCTCGACCACCGTCGTCTTGGAGGAGGACCCTGGATTCACCCCGACGCCGGACGGCGGCCCGCTCGGGATCATCCGCAGCTACGCGTACCGCGGGAACTCCATCGGGATCGACGTGGAGGCGGAGCGTGACTGTCTCCTCGTTCACGCGGAAAACTGGTTCCCCTATTGGAGGGCGTTCCGAGGCGACGAGGAGCTCTCGATCCTGCGCGCGAATGGCACGATCCGGGCGATACGACTCTCGCCCGGGCGCCACGAGCTGGAGTTGCGATTCCGGTCGGTCCCGTTCGAGATCGGCAAGTGGATCACCGGGCTGACGCTGCTCGTCGTCGTCGCCGCCGCCATCCTGCTGCGAGTCCGCTCGGCGGCCGGATCCGAGGCATGAGGGGGTCCACTCTTCTTCGAGTGATCCAGATCGTCGGGGGAGGCGTGGCGCTCGCCCTCCTCATCCTCACCGGGCGGTCGGCGTGGGCCGAGGTCGCGGACCAGGTGCTCCGAGTTCGGCTCGACACCGCGGCGCTCGCCGTTCTCTCCCTCGTCGTGACGTTGCTCGGCGTGATCGCGGTCTGGAGAGTCCTGCTCTCGGACCTCGGGGTGCCCCTCCCGTACGGACCGACCCTGCAGCTGTGGTCCTTCTCGAATCTCGGCCGGTACCTGCCCGGAAAGGTTTGGCAGGTCGTGGGGCTCGTCGTGGTCTCGCGGGACCTCGGCGTGCCGCCGGGGGTCGTGGCGACCGGGGGGTTCATCGCGCTCGGTCTGGCGATCGGTACCGGAGCGATCGTGGGTGCTCTGGCGCTGCCGGGTGCGCTCGCCGGAATCGGATGGGCGAGCGTCGCGGTCGTGCTCCTCGCCGCGGGCCTCTTCGTGCCGGTCGTGTGGCCGGGCGTCGTGACCTGGGTGATCGGCCGGCTGCCGGCTGCCCTCGGTTGTGCGGGGATTCCCCCGATCCGCCGCGCCACGATGCTCCGCCTCGTCGCGCTCTTCGTCGTGACGTGGTTCGCGCACGGGGCATCGTTCCTGCACTTCTCCGCGGCGTTCGGCAGCGTCGGGTGGTCGGACCTTCCCGGTTTTACCGGCGCCTACGTCCTGGCCCATGTGACAGGGCTCGTCGCGGTGTTCGCGCCCGGCGGGCTCGGGGTTCGAGAGGGCATGCTCGGTCACCTCCTCACGTCCGTCGCGCCGACTGATTTGCCGGCGCACGTCGTCGCCGTGGCGGCGCGGCTCTGGTCGATCGCAGCGGAGGCCCTCGTCCTCGTTCTTGCCGTGACCTCGCGGCTCCTCGTCCGTCGGGGCTCGTCGTGATCCCGCTTCTCTGGGTCACGCAGGTCTACCCACGCCATGAGTCGGACGTGCTCGGGCGCTTCCTGCATCTCCTGGCGCGAGAGCTTCCCGCCCGCGGATACTCGGTGTGCGTGGTGGCGCCCGGGGCCGACGGAGCGCCAGACGAGGAGACACTCGACGGAGTTCGGATCGTTCGGTTCCCCTACGCGCGCCCGGGGCGCCAGACGCTCGCGTACACAGGACGGATGCACCGAGAAGCGATGAGGAATCCCTGGCGCTTCGCCTCGTTTCTGAGGAGCTTCCGCCACGCCGTCGGGGGCGCGCTCGCGGGCGAGACACCTCGCATCGTTCATGCCCATTGGTGGGTCCCGGCGGGACTCGCGGCGTCCGGGGAGACGGCACGCCGCCAGATTCCGTTCGCACTCTCCTTGCACGGAACCGACCTTCGCCTGCTCGCGAAACTGCCGCTGGCTCGACCATTGGCACGACGCGTCTTCCGACGAGCGCGGGCGGTGCTGCCCGTCTCGACGGCGCTCCGGGACGAGATTGGGCGGCTGCGGCTCGGGGGGGGGCCGCCGGACGTGCTCCCGATGCCGGCCGACGCCGACGCGTTCCGGCCGGCGACCGACGACGAAGGCCGGAACGGCCCCGCATCTTTCGTGGTCGCGGCGCGACTCACGCCGCAGAAGCGGGTGGAGGTGGCGATCCGCGCGATGACGATGCTCACGAGGGCAGACCCGGCGCCCGTCCTGCACGTGGCCGGCGACGGTCCCGAGCGAGCGTCCCTGGAGTCGCTGGCGCGGAGCTGCGGTCTCGGTGAGCGCGTGGTGTTCCACGGGATGCTGGCGCCGACCGAGCTCGCGAGAATCTTCCGACGGGCGCGGGCCGTCGTGGTGCCGTCGGTCGGCGAGGGATACGGGCTCACGCTCGTCGAAGGAGCCCTCTGCGGTACCCCCGGAGTCGGGGCGCGCTCGGGCGGCGTCACGGACCTGATCGAGCCGGGCGTCACCGGTCTCCTCTTCGAGCCGAACGACGCCGAGGGGCTCGCCGGGGAGCTCGACCGGCTCGTGGCGGATTCGGAGCTCGCCCGGGAGCTCGGCCGGCGCGCCCGCGTCCGCGCCCTGCCGGGAACGCCGGGACCGCTGGCCGACCGTCTCACGGCCGTCTACGAGCGCCTCACGCGCCCTTGACACGCCCTTGACGCGCTCTCCGACGGCCTCTAAATTCGAACGCCAGAAAAATCGGATTCCTCCTCGGGGCGGGGTGAAAGTCCCCACCGGTGGTGAGAGCCCACGAACGGGCGCGTCGCGCCCGCCGACGCGGTGAAATTCCGCGGCCGACCGTCAAAGTCGGGATGGGAGAGGAGGCGCCTCCGGACCGCGGCTGCCTCGCGGTCAGCCGGTCGGAGTGCGTCCAGCCCCGAGACCTCGAGCCTTGGGGCTTTCGCATGACCGATACCCCGTGCCAGGACGACCTCCGCTGGATGCGGCGCGCCCTCGATCTAGCCGTCCGGGCGAGGGGCCGCACCTCTCCGAACCCGCTCGTGGGGGCGGTCGTCGTGTGCGGTGGTGAAGTGGTCGGGGAAGGGTTCCACGGGCGCGCGGGTGAGCCGCACGCGGAAGTGATCGCGCTCGCCGCGGCCGGCGAGCGGGCGAAGGGCTCCACTCTGTACGTCACCCTCGAGCCCTGCACCCACGAAGGGCGGACGGCACCATGCGCACCCGCCGTCGCTCAGGCCGGGGTCGCGCGCGTCGTCTCGGCCCTGGAGGATCCCGACCCGCGAGTGCACGGAAACGGGCATCGCGCGCTGCGTGAGAGCGGCGTCGACGTGTCCGTCGGCGTACTCGAAGACGAGGCCCGGCGACTGAACGAGGAGTTCCTGCACCGAATCGCGACCGGCCGAGCCTTCGGCGTGCTGAAAGCCGCCGTCACGCTCGATGGACGTCTGGCCGCCGACGGTGGCGACGCGCGCTGGATCACCGGCGCCGAGGCTCGTGAACGCGCCCATGAGCTCCGCGACCGCTACGACGCCGTGCTCGTCGGACGCGGGACTCTCAGCCAGGACGATCCCGCCCTCGACGTGCGGCTTCCGGGGGATCGTCGCGATCCGGTGGCGGTGGTCGTCGACTCGAGGCTCTCTGCCCCCTCCGACAGAAAGCTGTGGCAACGCTCGAAGGAAGGCGCGAAAGTCCTTGTCGTGGCGACGGATGGAGCTCCCGAGGAGCACGTTCGGCGACTTGGCGACTTCGGCGTCGAGGTCGTGCGGGCGGCGGCCGCGGCGGATGGCCGAGTCGACCTGGTCGATCTGTTCCGGCGGCTCGGCGAGCGCGGGCTCAACTCCGTGATGATCGAAGGCGGGGAGGCCGTTCACACGTCCGCGCTCCGCGCCGGGCTCGTCGGCCGCGTTCATCTCTTCGTGGCCCCGACGATTCTCGGGGGGTCCCGCGGTCCGCGGCTCGTGGGGGATCTCGGATTGCGGAACGTCGCCGAGGGGCTTCGGCTCACGGATCCTGTTTGGGAGACGCTCGGCCGCGACGCGCTCGTGACCGGCCGCCTCGCGAAGGCGGTCGACGCGACGCCCGCGCCGGGCGCCAACGGTAACCGCGGAGGCGTGTGATGTTCACGGGTATCATCCGTGAGACCGGCGTGTTGCGCGGGATCGACGCTGGCGACGACGGTGCGCGTGTCCGCATCGAGGCGCCGCGGACGTGCGACCATCTCGCGGCCGGGAGCTCGGTCGCGGTCGACGGCGTCTGCCTCACCGTCACCGGGCGGGACGGCTCTTCGTTCACGGCCGACGCCGTGCCGGAGACGCTTCGCCGCACGCGCCTCGGCGGGTGTGGGGTCGGAGATCGGGTCAACCTGGAGCTGCCGGTCCGGGCGAACCAGTTCCTCGACGGCCATCTCGTCCAGGGTCACGTCGACGGGGTGGGCACGGTCGAGAGCGTCGCGGCCGACGGAAGCCAGCGGACCGTGACCGTTCGAGTCGAGCCCGCGCTCGCCCGCTACGTCGCGGAGAAGGGATCCGTCGCGATGAACGGCGTGAGCCTCACGGTGACCGCCGTGGCGCCGGACACGTTCTCGGTCGCGCTGATTCCCTTTACGTGCGAAGAGACGAATCTCGGAGAGCTCGTTTCGGGCTCTCAAGTGAACCTGGAGGTCGACGTCGTGGCGCGCTACGCCGCGCGGTGGGCCGAGTCGGCCTCGTGGTCCGAGGCAAGGAGGGCACCTTGAGCGACACGATGGACAAGGTCGGCGAGACGACCCGACCCGACCCGGGCCTCGATCGCGTCGAGAAGGCGATCGAGGACTTCGGTGCCGGGCGCATCGTGATCGTGATCGACGACGAAGATCGCGAGAACGAGGGCGACCTCATCCTCGCGGCGGAGACCGCGACGGCCGAGGCCGTGAACTTCCTGACTCGCTACGGCCGCGGAGTCCTGTGCGCCCCGCTGTCGGAGGTCGTCGCGGACCGTCTCGAGCTCCCGATGATGACGACGCGCAACACCGCGCTCATGGGGACGCCGTTCACGGTATCCGTCGACGCCGCGAAGGGCACGACCACCGGGGTCAGCGCTGCCGACCGCGCCCTGACGCTGCGGCGACTCGCGGATCCGGACGCCCGTCCGGAGGACTTCGCGATTCCGGGGCACATTTTTCCGCTCCGCGCGAAGGAGGGCGGCGTGCTCCGCCGCGCCGGCCACACCGAGGCGACCGTGGACCTGGCCCGGCTCGCCGGCCTCACGGAAGCGGGGGTGTTGTGCGAGATCCTCAACGAGGACGGGACGATGGCTCGGCTCCCCGATCTTCGGCGATTCTCCGAGGAGCACGGGCTGACGATGATCTCCATCGACGATCTCATTCGGTACCGGCGCAAGTCGGAGACCGTCGTGGAGCGTCTCGCCGAGACGACTCTCCCGACCGAGAGCGGCCCATGGACGATGTTCCTCTACGCGTCTCAGCACGAGACGGACCTCCACATAGCTCTCGTGAAGGGCGACCCCAAGCAGCTCGCCGCCGGCGAGCCGCTCGTACGGGTGCACTCGCAGTGTCTCACGGGGGACATCTTCCACTCGCGGCGGTGTGACTGCGGAGATCAGCTCGAGCGCGCGATGCACGACATCGAGACCGCGGGGCTCGGCGTTCTCCTCTACATGCGGCAGGAGGGGCGAGGCATCGGTCTCCTCAACAAGGTCCGCGCCTACAAGTTGCAGGAGGACGCGGGTCTCGACACGGTCACCGCAAACGAGCGTCTCGGTTTCAGAGCGGATGAGCGCGACTACGGCGTCGGCGCCCAGATCCTCTTCGATCTCGGGGTCCGGAAGATGAGGCTGCTCACGAATAATCCCGCCAAACGCGTCGGGCTGGAGAGCTACGGGCTGACCATCGTCGAGCGCATCGCGATCTCCGTGAATCCGAACGCGGAGAACCTCCGGTATTTGACCACGAAGCGGGACAAGCTCGGACACCTGCTGCCCGACCTCCCCCAGGAGCGAGATGGCGAATAGGTCCGGGGGTACGGCCGACGGAGCCGGCCGCACGTTCGCGCTCGTGATCTCGAGGTTCAACGAGTTCGTGACCCGCGAGCTTCGCGACGGTGCGATCGACTGTCTCGAGAAGCACGGCACGGCGGCGGAGGACGTTCACGAACTCTGGGTGCCGGGCGCATTCGAGATTCCGCACGTCGCGAAGGCGGCGGCCGAGTCCGGACGCTTCGACGCCGTGATCTGTCTCGGGGCGGTGATCCGCGGCGAGACTCCCCATTTCGATTTCGTGGCCGGGGAATGCGCGCGGGGCATCTCGAACGTCTCGACGCTGACCGGAGTCCCCGCGATCTTCGGCGTGCTCACGACCGACACGGCCGAGCAGGCGATGGAGCGCGCCGGCGGCGCGGTCGGGAACAAGGGCTGGGATGCCGCGCTGGCCGCGCTCGAAATGGTCTCGCTGCTCGAAGAGCTGAGGAAGAGCTGATGGGCCGGCGACGACTCGGTCGCGAGACGGCCTTCAAGGCGCTCTACGGCGCCGATCTGACCGGGAAGCAGATCGACGAGACGTTCGTCGGGCTCGGGCGAGTCGCCGATCCCGAAGCGGTCAGCTTCGCTCGCGAGCTTCTCGATACGGTAGACGCGCACGGCGCTCGCCTGGACGAGGTTCTGGCGGCAGCAGCCGATCACTGGAGTCTGGAACGGATGGGCGTGGTGGACCGATCGGTTCTGCGGCTCGGTACGGCCGAGATTCTGTACTGGCCATGGATCCCTGATCGAGTTTCTATCGACGAGTACGTCGAGATCGCGAAGAAGTACGGTACGGAGCACTCTGGCGGGTTCGTGAACGCCATTCTGGATCGCGTCTCGCGGGACTCGGAGACCGAGGAATCGGACGCCGCAGCAGAGGGAGAACCCGAGTGATCGCAGTCATTTCGGACATCCACGGGAATCTCGAAGCGCTGGACGCCGTGCTCGAGGACGCGAAGAGTGCGAACGTCCGGGAGTTGATCTGCCTCGGCGACATCGTCGGGTACGGCGCGGACCCCAACGGATGCATGGAGCGGGTCAGCGCCGCGGCGAAGGCGTGCGTGCTGGGCAATCACGATGCCGCTGCGCGCGACTTGAGCCAGGCGGAGAACTTCAACGAGATCGCGCGCGAGGCGATCCGCTGGACGCAGGAACAGCTCACCGCCGAGAACCTCGAACGCCTGAACGTGCTTCCTTTCGAGTTCATCCAGGGCGAAGCGCGCTACGTGCACGCCTCCCCCGACAACCCGTCGGCGTGGCACTACATTCTCACCGAGCAGGAAGCGTGGAACGCATTCGAAGCGTGCCCCGAGCCCCTCTGTTTCGTCGGACACTCGCACGTCCCGCTGCGGGTGGTGCTCGCCGGGGGCCGGCTGGAAGTCCTGGAGGCCGCCACCCTCGAGCTGCGGGATGGTGCGCGCGCTCTCGTGAATGTCGGCAGCGTGGGCCAGCCGCGCGACGGCGATTGGCGAGCCGCTTATGCGTTGTTCGATCCCGAGGGCCGTCGCGTGACCGCCCGTCGCGTCGAGTACGATCTGCGAAAGGCGTCGTCGAAGATTCTGCAGGCCGGTCTTCCCGAGATTCTGGCGCGCCGACTCAGCCAGGGACAGTGAACGCGAGTCGCCGGGTTCTCCTGGTCAACTGGAACGATCGCACGAACCCGCACGCCGGCGGCGCGGAGATTCACCTCCACGAAGCGTTCGGCCGCCTCGCTTCGCGCGGTCATCACGTGACCCTGCTGTGCTCCGGGTACCCGGGCGCTCCGACGGAGGAGACCCTCGACGGGATTCGCATTCGCCGCGTCGGGGGGCGCTACACGTTCAACTTCGTCGTGGCCCGTGCCGTCCGCGACCTCTTCCGGCGGGAGGAGTTCGACGTGGTGGTCGAGGCGTTGAACAAGATTCCACTGTACACGCCCCTCTTCTCACCGGTGCCGGTGCTGGGGATCGGGCACCACCTGTTCGGTGGGACGATCTTCCGTGAGGTGCCGCCTCCGCTGTCCCTGTACGTCTATCTGAGCGAGCTGGCCGTTCCCTGGGTCTACCGCAGGGTTCCGATGGAGGTGATCTCGGAGAGTACCCGGGAGGACTTCGTGACGAGAGGGCTCTCTCCGAACCGCGTCCGAGTGGTGTATGTTGGGGTCGATGCGGATCGGTACCGGGTGAAGGAGTCGATCCCCAAGGAGGTCTCTCCCACGCTCCTCGCCCTGGGGCGCATTCGCCGCTACAAGAGACTGGATCTCGTCGTCGACGCGGTCGCGGAGCTCGCTCGCTCACACCACCCCGACTTGACGCTGACGGTGGCCGGCTCCGGCAATTACCTCGAGTCACTCGAGGAGCACGCGCGCCGATCGGGAGCGAGTCGGTTCGTCCGGTTCGTCGGGCGCGTCTCGGAGGAGGAGAAGGTCGAGCTTTACCGTCGGAGCTGGGCCCTGGTGATGACCTCCCCCAAAGAGGGGTGGGGCCTCACTTGTCTCGAGGCGCAGGCGTGCGGGACGCCGGTCATTGCGAGCGACGCTCCGGGCCTACGGGAGGCCGTGCGCCACGAAGAGTCGGGGATCTTGGTGCGTCACGGAGATCGGGCCGCGCTCCGCGATGCCATGGATCGCCTGGTCCGCGATCGGCCGCTGAGGGAGCGCCTCGGGGCCGGGGCCCTTCGGTTCGCGGCCGGATTCTCGTGGGCAAAGGCCGCCGACGAGACTCTGGAACTGATCGAAGAAGTGATCGGCTCAAAGGAGGTTGCATGAAGGCTCTCATCACCGGCATCACCGGGCAGGACGGCTCTTATCTCGCCGAATTCCTGCTGGAGAAGGGATACGAAGTCGGAGGGATGGTCCGCCGTTCGAGCACGGAGAAATTCGACCGGATCGAGGGGATCCGGGACAGGATCGCCATCTTCCAGGCCGACCTCCACGATCAGACGTCGATGATCGGGGCGGTGCAGAGCTTTCAGCCCGACGAGCTGTACAATCTGGCGGCCCAGTCCTTCGTTCCCACCTCGTGGGCTCAGCCGGTGCTCACGGGAGACTTCACGGGGCTCGGCGTTACCCGAGTGCTCGAGGCGATCCGCCAGGTGAACCCGTCGATCCGGTTCTATCAGGCCTCTTCGAGCGAGATGTTCGGCAAAGTGCGCCAGACGCCGCAGACGGAGCAGACACCGTTCTACCCGCGAAGCCCCTACGGAGTCGCGAAGGTGTACGGGCATCACATCACCGTGAACTACCGGGAGAGCTACGGCCTGTTCGCCGTCTCGGGGATTCTCTTCAATCACGAGTCGCCCCGTCGCGGGCTCGAGTTCGTGACGCGCAAGATCACGCACACCGTGGCTCGAATCGCGAAGGGCCACGCTCGGGAGCTCCGCCTCGGCAACCTCGATGCGGCGCGCGATTGGGGCTTCGCCGGGGACTACGTACGAGCGATGTGGATGATGCTCCAGCGCGAAGATCCCGAAGACTTCGTCGTCGCGACGGGGGAGGCCCACACGGTTCGGGAGTTCGCGCGGGCGGCTTTCGCGCGCGTCGGTTTGAACTGGGAGGACTATGTCGTCGTCGATCCCGATCTCTATCGCCCCGCCGAAGTCGAGCACCTGATCGGAGACGCCACGAGGGCCCACGAAACGCTCGGATGGAAGCCCGAGATCGGGTTCGACGAGCTCGTCGGCATCATGGTGGACGCGGACCTCGCTGCGATCGAAACCGCCGGCGCTCCGGCGGCGTGAGAGAGGCCGGCCCATGCGGCTCCTGATTCTCGGGGCCACCGGTTTCGTCGGGCGGCACCTGCTCGCGGAGTGCCGCGCGCGGGGCGACGATCTCTTCGCGACGTATCGCCCGATCGAGCCGGTGCCCTCCGACGATGACGTGCGGTGGTTTCCCGTGGATCTCCTGGAGCCAGCCGGGATCCGGGAAGCGCTGCAGGCGTCTCGACCCGAGGGCCTCGTGCACCTCGCCGGGCAGGCGAACGTGGCGCTCGCCAACCGGGATCCGATCGGGACGTTCCGGGTGAACGCGGAAGGTACCTACCAGATGCTGAACGCCGTTCGGGAGTTGGCGCCGGACACGAAAGCGGTGGTGATCACGTCAGCGGAGGCGTACGGAGCGGTCCCGACCGCGGAAATGCCGGTCAAGGAGTCGCGGCCGCTCGCTCCCAGCAGCCCGTACGGCGCCAGCAAGGCCGCCGCCGACCTGGTGGCCCAGCAGGCGGCACTCGGATGGGGGCTCGACGTGGTTCGAATGAGGCCGTTCAATCATGTCGGTCCCGGTCAGCGCCGGGGGTTCGTGGCCCCGGACTTCGCGAGCCAGGTGGCCGCCATCGAGCGGGCCGAGGTCGAGCCGGTGCTCCGAGTCGGGAACCTTTCCGGGCGCCGGGATTTCACCGATGTGAGGGACATCGTCCGCGGGTACCGGGACGCCATCGAGCGGGGGACAGGCGGACAGGCGTACAATCTCTGTTCGGGAGTCTCCACGCGGATCGAGGAGATCGTCGGCTTCTTCGTGGATCGGGCGGAAGTGAAGATCGAGATCCGGCGAGACGAGGGCCGCCTGCGCCCCGTCGACGTTCCCGAGTTCCTCGGCAGCGGCGACAAGGCGCTCGCCGAGCTCGGCTGGAGCCCGAAGATCTCGCTGGAGTCGAGCCTCCAGGAAGTCCTCGACGAGTGGCGTCGAGCGCGGCGGGAGGTCTCAGATGCGGTTGATTGACAGGGTGTTGCCGCGATTCTTTCGAGTCTCGAGTGAAGCGTCCGGAGAGGAAACGCCGTGAGCGAGGACACGATTCCCGAGGTGACCGGGGAGGCCGGTGACGAGGCCTCGGTGGCGGCGCCTTCCGTCGATCGCGTCAACCGGATCGTCGCCGCTCTCGTCGGTGCTTTCGTCTTCGCTGTCTATCGCGTCACCCTGTCGCCCGACGTCTCGTTCTGGGATGCCGGCGAGTTCATCGCGACGGCCCAGTCGCTCGGAATCCCGCATCCGCCGGGGACTCCCCTTTACATCCTCATGGGCCGCGTCTTCTCCATCGTCTTCCATGACTTGCTCCAGGTGTGTTCGCCGGCCGTCGCGGTCAATCTGCTCTCGGCCATTCCCTCGGCGATCGCGGCCGTCTTCCTCTATCTGTGCGTCGTCCGGGTGGGGAAGAAGATGTGGAACGACGGCGATCAGTCCACGTTCCATCTTCCGGCCACGATCGCCGGCGCCAGCGCGGCGCTGTTCGCAGCGTTCGCGGGGACGCTCTGGATCAACTCGATCGAGGCGGAGGTGTACGCGGTCAGCGGGATGTGGGCGGTGTTCTGCGCCTGGCTGATCCTCGTCTGGGCCGACTCCGACCCCAAGGACGAACGCCTCCTCGTCGTGATCGCGTACCTGCTCGCGCTCAACATCGGCGTGCACCTCGCCACGTACCTCGCCGCACTCGCGATCCTGCCCTTCGCGTTCCTCTACGAAAAGCGGCTGGCCATTCCAGTCAGCTTCCTCGTGGTCCTGGTGCTCGCGCAGGACCTGCAGTTCTTCCTGGGAGTCGTCTCGCTCCTGCTGTTGCCGACGCTCCAGTTCGCGATTCTGCCGTCGGATTATGCGAAACGGCATCGCCCGACCTTGCTCGCCGCGCACGGCGCCGCCGTTCTCTTCGCTCTGTGGGCGTTCCGGCAGCCGGAGCAGACGTTCCTGCTACGCCTCTTGACGGGCGCGATCCCGCTCGCCGCATTCCTCTTCCCGTGGATCGCGCTCCCCATGCCGAAGAAATACACGAACCCGTTCACGGATCTCGGATTCCTGCTGGTGCTGGTCACGTTGCTGGGGTTCAGCTGTCATTTCTACCTTCCGATCCGGTCGGCGTTGAATCCCGCAATCAACGAAGCGCAGCCCGACACGTGGGACGCGTTCTGGAAGGTCATTCTGCGCGTGCAGTACCGGCCCGTGTCGGTGTTCGAGCGGCAGGCGACGTGGGTGTTCCAGTCCGACGAGATGTTCTGGCGCTACTTCCGGGAGCAGTGGCCGCCGGCATTCCTGGCCCTGCTGGGGATTCCCGGCATTCTCGTACACCTGCGCCGTTCTCCTCGGACTTTCGTGCTGTTCGGCCTCCTCTTTCTTTGGACCTCCGCGGCGCTCATCCTGAAGATGAACTTCACGGACCATGAAGTGAGGGAGCGGGATTATTTCTTCGCACCCGGCTTCTTCTACTTCGCGGTCTGGATCGGTCTCGGGCTCGGGTGGCTGTCCCACGTCACTCTGAGCGGGGCGCCGTCGTCCATGCGGCGAATCGCCGCCCCGGCCACCGTCGCCCTCTGTCTTCTGATCTGCGTGGTCCCTATTCAAGGCCACTGGGAGAGTCATGACCGCCGCGGGAGTTGGACTGCGCACGACTACGCCTACAACATGCTCACGGCCCTGCCCCAGGACGCGATCCTCTTCACGAACGGGGACAACGACACGTTTCCCCTGTGGTATCTGCAGGAAGTGAACGGCTTCCGCAAGGATGTCCGGATCGTCAATCTCAGCCTCCTGAACACGCCCTGGTACTGTGAGCAGCTCCGCGACGAGGAGCCCCGAGTGCCGATGAACTACACGACGGAACAGCTGTGGCAGCTGACGCCCCGCCGTCATCCGACCACCAGGGAAGTGTTTCTCGTCAAGGATCAGGTGGCGCTCGACATCGTTCACGCTGCGTTCAACATCGACGAGGCTCGGCCGGTTTACTTCGCCGTGACGGTCGACGACCTCGTGGGTCTGGACGATTTCCTGAAGCTCGAGGGGCTCGTGTTCCGACTCCATCCCGACCTTCCGCGTGACGGATCTCGAGCGTTCCCCTTGCCGATGAGTCGGGACGTTCCGCCCCAGAGCGTCGGAGACGAGATCTTCGACGACGTGAACCTGACAGCGACGCGGCGGAACCTGGAAGAGGTCTATCGGTACCGCGGATTCCTCGACGAAAGCGGCAAGCTCGACGAGACAGTCTACCGAGACGAGAACGAGCAGAAGCTCGTGACGAACTACGCTGCGGCTTGGGCCCGGATGGCGCTCGCGTATCGGGGTCAGGGAAACCTCGATGAGGCCGTGGCTTGCATGAAGCGGGCGGTGGAGCTGGCCCCACAGTACGATCCCATCAAGGGGGGGCTCGGAGCCCTTCTGTTCGAGGCCAAGCGGTACGACGAGGCCCAGGAATTCTACCTGGACCGCCTCGAGACCCACCCTCAGGACATCCGGGTCTACATTGGGCTGGCGTACGTGGCCCAGCTTGCCGACGATTGGGAACAGGCCCTGGACTGGAACCTCCGCGGGCTTCGGGTCGATCCGACGTCCCGGGACGTGATGGCCGGAATGTACCGGGCCTACTTGAAGCTGGATCGGCCCGAGGATGCCGAGAACGTGCTCGAGCAGTGGGTTCAGCTGTATCCGGACGATCGCTCGGCTCGCGGCGCGCTCGAGGATCTTCGAAGCGACATGGAGGAGGAGGCGGGATCGTCGAACACGGCGAGCCAGTGACCTCTTCTACGAGGGACGATCGAGAGATGCCGAAGAAGGTCCTCGTCACCGGAGCCGCCGGGTTCATCGGCTCCCATCTTTGCGAAGAGCTGCTCGGTCGCGGCGATGACGTCATCGGCGTCGACTGCTTCACGGACTACTACCCCAGGTTTCTGAAGCAAAAGAGCCTCGACGCCGTCCAGGGAAAGCCCGGATTCCGATTCGTCGAGGGGGATCTCAACGACCTCGATCTGCCTTCGCTGATCGGTGATCGGTCCATCGTCTACCACCTCGCCGCGCAGGCGGGCGTGCGCGCGAGCTGGGGCCAGGAATTCGACGCCTACATCAATCACAACATCCGCGCCACGCAGCAGCTCCTCGAGGCCCTGAAGGAGCGTACCGACATCCGCTTCGTCTTCGCCTCGTCGTCGTCGGTGTACGGCAAGACCACCACGCTCCCGACGCCCGAGGACGTCGTTCTCCGACCGAACTCGCCCTACGGGGCCACCAAGGTCACCTGCGAAGATCTCCTCGCTCTCTACCGCGAGAACTGGGGAGTCGACTACTGCGCGCTGCGCTACTTCACGGTGTACGGTCCGCGCCAGCGGCCCGACATGGGATTCCACAAGTTCCTCCGCGCCCTGCTGGAGCAGCGCCCCCTGGACGTCTTCGGCGACGGGAGCCAGAGTAGGGACTGCACCTTCGTGGCGGACATCGTCCGGGCCACGATTCAGGCCGGCGATACGAGAACCAAGAGTCAGGTTTTCAACGTCGGTGGCGGCTCGAGGAAGGTCCTCAAGGACATCCTCGGGATCATGGAGGACATCGTCGGCACGAAGGCGCGCGTCGATTACGGACAGGTAGAAAGAGGCGACGTACCCCACACCTGGGCCGACATCTCTCGCAGCCGCGAGGAGTTCGGGTATAATCCCCGGACGCCCGTCGAGGAAGGCCTTCGGCAGGAGGCCGAATGGCTCTCCGGGATCGTTCAGGAGATCGATCGTCCCGGGTAGGGAAAGCCTCCTAGGGGTTCCCCTTGAAAATCTTCGTCGTGAACCCGGCCTTCGGAGACGGGTTCGTGAAGACCGCGCGATGGTTCGCGAAGTCGCGCGGCCGTGTTCAGCGCCATCCGGACTATCTGGCCCGCGCCACGGCGGTCCTGGAGCAGGCCGGCCACGAGTGCGTCTTTCTCGACGCGGCGGCCAAGGACCTCCCGCAGTCCGGGGTCCGGGAGCGGATCCGCTCCTTCCGGCCCGACCTGGTGGTCGTTTACGCAACGACCCCCTCGATCGCCAGCGACCTCCAGCACACGAGGATGGCGAAGGAAGCGACCGGCGGCGCCCTCACCGTCATGGTGGGATCCCACGTCTCGGCTGAGCCCGACGACACCCTCGACAGAGGTGCGGGATTCCTCGACGCGGTCACGCGACGCGAGTTCGATTTCACGCTGCGGGAAATCGCCGACCGCGGCACCTACGACGGAGTAGAGGGTCTGTCGTGGCGTGACGGGGAATCGATCGTGCACAACGCTGATCGTCCCATGATCGAGGATCTGGATTCCCTACCGCATCCCGCGTGGCACCACATCGACCTCGCGGACTACCGCGATGCCGGCAAGCTGTTTCCTTTCCTCACGCTCGTCGGCGGACGGGGCTGCCCCGCGAAGTGCACGTTCTGCCAGCTACCGCAGGTCATGTACGGTCACCGCTACCGCACGATGTCCCCAGGGCGCGTGCTGGAAGAGATCGAGTACGACCTCGAGCTGTTCCCGAACCTGAAGGAGATCATGTTCGAGGACGACACACTCACGCTGTCGACGCATCTCGATCGTCTTCGTGAGATCTGCGAGGGGATCCTCGAACGGGGGATCCACCGGCGCATCAGCTGGAGCTGCAACGCGAGGCCGGACCTCGTCGACAAACCGACGCTCAGTCTCATGAAGAGGGCGGGGGCGCGCATGTTCTGCGTCGGCTTCGAGTTCGGGAACGACGAGATGTTGAAGCGGATCAAGAAGGGGATCGGCACCGCGAAGATGCAGGAGTTCTCGAGCCGCGCGTCGGAGGCGGGAATCCGCGTGCATGGTTGCTTCATGATCGGCGGCCCGGGTGAGACCCGGGAGACGGCGCTCCAGACGATCCAGTTCGCGCAGGACCTCGACATAGACACTTGCCAGTTCACGGGCGTGGCGGCCTACCCG
>JALGZO010000013.1 GCA_025774865.1 bacterium
GAAGTTCGGGCAGGCCGGAGTGGTCCTCGACTTCAAGGTCAAGCCGCTCCACTAAGCGAGCGCCTCCGTACCGACGCCGGGGGCCCCGCCTCCGGCGTCGCGCCTGGGCCCGTCTGGGCCCAAGGTGTGTCCCGGCGCCCCGCGCCTCCCCCTGAAAGGCCGCTCCAAGCCGCTCCAGGCCCCTGCCGAGTCCACAAGGGGCTTGACGAGCATACTCCTTCGCGTCGACACTGCCGGCGCTTCCCTACAGTCCCCGAATCTGATCGAGCCTGGGTGACCGGGTGTCGATGCTGAGGGCGGGATCCCGGGAGCACGGCCGCGCGGGAGCTCGGCCGGGAACGGCGTCCCCCACGGTGGGGAGCGCCACCTCGGCGGGAAGGTGTCCCGCGAACACGAGTAGTCGGGTGGGACGGATGTTGCAGAAGAATCGCATGGCCGGACTCCGACGAATCGAGAACAAGTAGGAGTTCGGGAATGCGTACGACGGGAACCGTCAAATGGTTCAACGACGAGAAGGGCTTCGGTTTCATCACGCGTGACGACGGCGAGAAGGACGTCTTCTGCCACCACAGCGCCATTCAGGAAGAGGGCTTCAAGTCCTTGGCCGAAGACGTGGTCCAGGGCCAGAAGGGTCCGGCCGCGGAGAACGTGGTGAAGGTGGACTAGCCGGCGCCGAAACGTCGATAGTCAACGGGGCCCCGCTGGCTGAGACCGGCGGGGCCTTCGTCATTGGGATCCGGCTCCTTTGGCCGGACGCGGGCTCAACGAGGAGGTGTCGTGGGACGGCGCAGCCATTACAGCTTCGAGAAACGACAGAAGGAGCTGAGGCGGCAGAAGAAGAAGCAGGAGAAGTTGGAGGCGAAGCGCGCGAAGAGCGCGCCGGTGGAGACGGAAGACGGCGACCAGGCAGACGTGGACGCCGACGCAGACGCTGACGGGAACGAAAACGGTGCCAAGGATGAGTGAAGAACTGGGAGCGGAGATCGTCGAGGCGGAGGTGGGAGAGATCCGTCGTTTCGGTCTGGAACGAATCCGCTGGGACCATTTCTCCGCGATAGCGGCCCTTCACGCATTGTGCATTCTGGCCCCGTTCACGTTCAGCTGGAGCGCGCTCGGAGTCGCGTTCTTCCTCTACTGGGCAATCTGTGGCCTCGGGATCTCGATGGGATACCATCGACTGCTGACGCACCGGGGCTTCGAGACGTCGAAGGCGTTCTATTACGTGCTGGCGACTCTCGGAACGATGAACTATCAGGGCGGGCCGATCCGCTGGGTCGGGACGCATCGGGTTCACCACCGTGACTCGGACAGGGAGGAAGATCCTCACTCGCCGCAGCACGGATTCCTGTGGGCGCACCTCTTGTGGTGCCTCTGTCACGACCCCCTCAACCGAGACCTGACGCTCGCGGCGTTGGACCTGAAGAAGGATCGCTACCTGCGTTGGCTGGAGCGGTGGTTTTGGGCCCCTCAGTTCGTCCTGGCCGTGGTGCTGTTCATGCTGGGCGGGTGGAGCTGGGTGATCTGGGGAGTGGCGGTCCGGACGATCTTCACCTACCACACGACCTGGCTCGTGAATTCGGCTTCGCACATGTGGGGCTACCAGACCTTCCCGACGAAGGACCACTCGAAGAATAACTGGTGGGTGGCGCTGATTTCCTGGGGTGAGGGCTGGCACAACAACCACCATGCGCACCAGCGATCGGCGCGTCACGGATTGAAGTGGTTCGAGCTGGACGTCACCTGGTGGACGTTGGTCGGTCTGCAGAAGCTGGGCGTGGTGAGGAACCTCTACGCGGCGGAAGCACCGAAGGCGTAGGCCCCCCGCATCAAGGCGCGGGCGCCTGCAGCTGGGTCGCGAGTGCCGTGGCCCGGTCGATCATCGCCTGAGCCTCCGGGTCGATCTCGACCATCTTGGCGACGACGTGCTCCTGGAACGCCGTCATCTTAGCGACGACAGCCTCTTGCTCAAACGCCTCGGTCCGGGTCTGCTGGACCTGGGCGGACAGCGCATTGCCTTCCTGCAGGATGGTCTGGGACTTCGCCGAATCCCCGGCCGCCTGGGCGGCCTGAAACTCGGTCTGCAGCGCTACCAGTCGCTCCTGGTTCGCAGGGCTCTCGGGGTCCAAGCCGATCATCGCCTCTTCCACCGAGGCCTCGAACGCCTGGAACTCCGCCTGCAGCGCGGGATCCTCCATCGCCTTGTTCTGCAACGGCCCGAGGCGCCGTTGAATGCCGACGTACTCCGCCTCGAGGGCCGCACGATCGCCCCCGGCTCCGCCGATCGCATCGCCCGGCGCGGCAACCTCAATGGGGTCTTCCAGAGTGTCTTCCGGCTTCGGCTCGTCCTGGGAGCAGCCGGCGATGAGCAGCAGGGCCACGGTGAGAAGCGTGGCATGGATGCGGTGGCGGGTCATCGATTCGGTCTCCGGGAAAGAGGACACAAGACGCCCCCACCATCGGAGCGATCGCCTCTCCAGTCCAGAGGATTCGGTCGAAGGTGGCACTCGGCTCGCCCGGCGGGGCAGCCGGACTGCGGCAGCTCGATGTATCATCGGCCTCATGTTCGATGCTCTGGGGCGCCGCCTGGCGCGATTCCTCTCCCGACCGCGGCCTCGCGGCATCGCGGTCGCGACCAGCCAGGCCGGGGAGCTGGCCGCGACGCTCGAGAAGGGAGACGTGCTCCTGGTCGAGGGGAACAGCCGGTTCAGCAGTGCCATCAAGTACCTGACGCAATCGAGCTGGTCGCACGCCGCCCTCTGCGTGGGAGACACCCTGGGGTCGCCGCCACCGGGTGAGCCCGCGAAGGTTCTCGTGGAAGCCGACGTCGTGGACGGCGTCCGCGCGGTTCCACTGGAGAGGTACTCCCATCGTCACACACGGATCTGCCGGCCGGTGGGTCTGACGCCCGAAGAGATCGACCAGGTCGTGGGGCACGCGATGTCGCGGCTGGGGCAGCGATACGACCTCAAGAACGTCTTCGATCTGCTGCGCTACCTGATCCGGACGCCGCCCGTGCCCACCCGGTGGCGACGCCGCATGCTCGCCCTCGGGAGCGGCGACCCCACGAGAGCGATCTGCTCCTCGATGATCGCGGAGGCGTTCCAGTCGATCCGGTATCCGATCCTTCCGGAGGTGGTCGTCGAGCCGTCGGAAGATCCCGACTGCGCCGATTGCCGCGAAGAGGTGCTCCACATCCGGCACCACACTCTCTTCGCGCCGCGGGATTTCGACGTGTCGCCTTACTTCAGGATCGTGAAGCCGGCGATCGCTCAGGGGTTCGACCCGCATGAGGTGCGCTGGGCGGGTACGAGTCTCTAGTCGGTCTTTCCGTACTCTTCCCACATGTTGAGTCTCTTGAGCCGGTCAATGAGACCCTTTCGCGAAACGCCGAGCTCCCGGGCCGCCGCCCTCTTGTTGTTTCCCGTGCGCGCCAGTGCGACCCGGATCTCGCGACGTTCGAGGGCCGCGATCCTGCCCGGAAGGGTCTGGGCTTTCCCGGGCTCCATTCGCAGGCACTCCGGAAGGTGTCTTGGCGCGATCGGTTCGTCGCCGGCGAGAATGGCGGCGGAATCGATGGCGTTGCGCAGCTCGATCACGTTGCCCGGCCACGTGTGTCCGAGGAGGATCTCGAGGAACTCCGGCTGGAGCTCCTGCTCCGCAAAGGTCTCGGCGAGTTTCTCGAGATCGTGCTTTCGCTCCCGCAACGGTGGTACGTGAAGTACGAAGCCAGCCAGACGGTAGTAGAGGTCCTTCGAAAACCGCCCTTGTCTGGCGAGGCTCTCGAGATCTTCGTTGGTCGTGCTGATGACATGAAGGCGGGAGCTCCCATGGCGCGCGTCGCTCGTGCGGTCAAGCACGCCGACCAGCAGCCTCTGGAGTGTCGACGACGCGCCGTGGATGTTGGCCAGAATCACGGTCCCCTGTTTCCCTGTCTCGACGAGGTCGTCGGGATCGGGCGTCTTCCCGGATTCCATGCGCCTTTCCGACCAGCTCGCGCAGTCGAAGACGATGAGCTCTCCCTGGGCGCAGGGGCCGGAATCGTGGATCAGCTTCGCGTAGAGGGTCTTCCCGACGCCCGTCTCTCCGTGCACCAGGATCGGTTTCCGGAGAGACGCCAGCTTCTTCGCGGTCTTGATCAGGAGACGGCTCGCTCGATCGACCGCGACGATTCCCCGGCCCGGAACTTCGACTTCGGGAGGGGGAGAGCTCTCGATGCCGAGCTTCTGACGGATTCGCCGGGCCCGCTCGTGGTGCGTCAGTTGTTTCTCGAACGGAACGATCCGTGCCGCGAGTTCCAGGGCTTCGGCGAGCTCGTAGGGTACGTCGAGCCGCTCGAGAGCCTGCACGGCCA
>JALGZO010000014.1 GCA_025774865.1 bacterium
GTTCGTGGACCTAGCTCCCCAACGCGCTCGGCAGCCATTCCCGCCAGCGCTCGTACTTCGCGGCCAGCCAGCCGCCGCGGCCCGGCTCGACCCGACGGCCGCGATGGTCGGCGGTCAAGATCCCCGCGGCGAGCTTCGCCGCCCCCAGGAGTGTCCCCTCCGGCTGATCGAGGACCCGGACCTCCCGGCCGAGGCACGCGGCGAGACCCTGTGCGACGAACGGATCACGCGCGAGCCCGCCGACGAGGAGCACGCTCCGGGGTGGCGTCTCTTCGAACAGATCCTGGAGGATCTCGCGCACTCGAAAGAGCAGCCCCTCGAGCACCACGCGGCGTTTCTCGGGACCTGGAAGGTCGTCGGCCGCGGCCGAGAGCCGGAAGCCGCCGGCCGGGCGCCAGTGCGGAGCACCGACGCCGGCGGAGTCAGGGAGGCAGAACGCATCGGGCGCGGGGTCCCGGCCGGGAAGCTCCGTTGGCCCGGCTCCGAACCGGTCCGCGACGCTCCCTCCCCCGTTGATCGTCCCCTCCAGAGCGTACTGCGGCGACCGACCCTGGATTGCCAGCACCGGTCCGGTGAGGTAGCCCGGCCGGCGAGTCGCGTGCTCGCCGGTCGGCCGCAACACGAAACATCCCGTTCCGAAGTTCACGAGCGCTACATCGGTCTCGTCGCCGGCGGCCGCCACGAGCCCCGACGCTTGATCTGCGATCGTCGCGGCGAGAGGTCCGAGTCGCGGAAGCTCGACGGTGGGCCCCATGGTCGGCGCCACCGCCGCGGCAATGCCGGGCGGTAGGCCGAACGTCGCGAAGAGATCGTCCGACCACCCGCCCGCTTCCAGATCGTACAGCAAGGTGCGCGCCGCCATCGTCGGGTCGGTTCGATGCGTCTCGCCGGTCGTCCACTGCCACACGAGCCAGGTCTCGAGCGTTCCCAGAACGAGCTGGCCGGAGTCGATCCGGCGGCGGAGGGTCGCGTCCGCCTCCAGCATCGCCGCGAGCTTCGGTCCGACGTAGTGCGGCGACAGGAGGAGCCCGCTCCTCTCGCGAATCCGATCCTCGATGCCCGCGTGGGCGCGGCACCAGGCGTCGGCGCGACGGTCCTGCCACGACACGAGAGGCGTCACGGGCTCGCCGCTCGAACGGTCCCACAAGACGAAGCTCGAGCGCTGAGACGCGATGCCGATCGGGAGCGACGTGTCGCCCCGCCCGACCCGGGTGAGTACGCTTTCCGCACCCCGCAGATACGCGTGGGGGTCGGCCTCCCGAACGACGCCCTCGCCGGCCAGGGGCGGTGAGGCCTCCGACGCGAGATCGCAAAGCCGGCCCTCCTGATCGAGCCGGGCCGCCTTGATGCTCGTGCTGCCGAGATCCAGGGCGATCGAGAGTCCGACCGGGCCCTTCGTCGGCCGTGGAACCTGGACGGGTCGCCGCCGGTAAGCCTTGGTGTCCATGCCGGAAGATGGAGACCGCGGACGTCGTGACGGATCCCGTCTCACGAGCTCGCTACTCGGAACGTTACGAAACGCCGTTGATCGGAATGGTCGCCATGAACGGACGATAGTGGGTCGGAGTCAAATCGTCCTCCGACTCTCCACAGTTTCTCCACCGTCGTTCCCCGAGTGATTCCTGATTCTTTCGCCCCGGTGCGTGGCGAATCGCGACCCTCCTTGACGGGTCCTGGTCTCACATCTACGCTGCCTTCGTGAATAATGAACTGCAAGAAATTTCGGAACGCCTGCGTCAGGCCGTCGAGATCCAGATGCTCATTCGGGAAGGCAAACGGCTCCCGAGCGAGGAGACGGTGATCGCGCTTCGCCGGGAAGTGGAGTCGGCAGCCGTGGCACGCTCGCAGTCCGCGGCCCCGACGCCGGTGGAACCCGCGGCGCGGGTCACCGCCACGCCGTCCGCCCCGGGCCCGATCGTGGTGGCCCCCGCCCGCGACGACTCGGACCTCTTCGACGCGAACGCCGAGCACCCCTGGCAGCGGCACCCATCCTCGAGTGGCTCGCTCGGCGAGCTTCACGACAACTATGCCGCCTGTCGGCGCTGCCCACTCGGGGACACGCGCACGGAATTCGTCTTCGGCGTGGGCAACCCGAACGCGGGCGTCATGTTCGTGGGCGAGGCCCCGGGCCGCGACGAGGACCTGCAAGGCGAGCCGTTCGTGGGGCGCGCAGGTCAACTTCTCAACAAGATTCTCGAGGCGATCGGATTCACGCGCGAGGACGTCTACATCGCGAACATCCTGAAGTGCCGTCCGCCGGGGAATCGGAATCCAGAACCGTCCGAGATCGCGTCGTGCGAGCCGATTCTCAGGCGGCAGATCGAGCTCATTCGTCCTCTGATCCTGTGCACTCTCGGAGCGTTCGCGGCGAAGACGATGCTCGGCGTGAACACCGGGATCACGAAGCTGCGCGGGCAGATTCACGACTACCACGGCATTCCGCTCGTACCGACGTTCCATCCGGCCGCCCTTCTCCGCAATCCCAACTGGAAGCGACCCACGTGGGAGGACGTCCAGATGTTGCGTCGGGAGTACGATCGGTTGCGCGAGGCATCGTCAGCCTCTTCGTAAGGAAGGAAGATCGTCATGACCGACACGACCGTCCCGGGCGACCCGGCTTCCGGCGCCGTCCACGATCCCGACGAAGGTCAACCGACCGCCACATTCGGACCCGCCCGTCTGCAACCCGCACGTCACGGCGACGCCACGGCGGGGCGTCGCGTACCGCCGCAATCGCTGGACGCCGAGACCGCGGTCCTCGCGGCCATGATGCTCGACAACATGGCGGCGAACACGGTCGTCCAGATGCTGACCCCTGACGACTTCTACCGCCCGGCAAATCGGAAGATCTGCCAGGCGTGCTTCAAGCTCTTCGAGCGGAACGAGGCGATCGATCACCTGACCTTGTCCGAAGACCTTCGGCGTACGGGCGACCTCGAAAAGGTCGGCGGCGAGATCTATCTCTCGGAGCTCCTCGACTCCATCGCCACCTCCGCGAACGTGGAGTACTACGCGCGCATCGTGCGCGAGAAGTCGCTGCTTCGGCGCATGATCCATGCGGCGCGGGAGATGGCGGAAGAGGCGTTTTCGTCACCGGAGGACGTACACTCGTTCCTCGATCGATCCGAGCATCGGATGTTCGAGATTTCGGAATCGGGACCGCGCGGCGGTTTCGTCGCGATTCGGGAGCTGCTTCACGACAGCTTCGAGAAGATCGAAGAGCTCTACCGCGACAAGCGGCTCGTCACCGGCGTCCCGACGGGGTTTCTCGATCTCGACACGCTCACGTCGGGGTTTCAGCCGTCGGAGTTCGTGGTGATCGCGGCCCGCCCGTCGATGGGGAAGACCGCGCTCACGCTGAACGTGGCGACGCACGTCGCCATCGAGCACCAGGCGCCGGTCGCGTTCTTCAGTCTGGAAATGTCGAAGGAGTCTCTGGTGCACCGGTTGCTCGCGTCGGAAGCGCGCGTCGACGGTAACCGGCTTCGTACTGGCTTCCTGCGCGAAAGCGAGTGGCCGCGTCTCACGACGGCCGCCGGCAAGCTCAGCGATGCGGATCTCTACATCGACGACACCGCCGGTATCACGGCGCTCGAGATCCGCGCCAAGGCGCGCCGCCTGATGGTGGAGACGGAGGGCAAGCTCGCGATGGTCATGGTGGATTACCTGCAGCTCATTCATGGGCACGGCCGGAACGAGAACCGGCAGCAGGAGATCTCCAACATCTCGCGCTCGCTCAAGGCGCTCGCGAAGGAGCTCAAGATCCCGATCGTCGCGCTCTCTCAGCTGCGCCGCCCCACGGACATGAAGGAAGGAATTCGGCGCCCGATGCTCTCGGATCTCAGGGAATCTGGAGCGATCGAACAGGATG
>JALGZO010000015.1 GCA_025774865.1 bacterium
TAATGAACGGTCTCCGGCCGCAGCCGCTTTAGCGAACGGGACTCAGAGCAGCGAGTGGGACTCGCCTCCGTCGACGGCCAGCGACACGCCGTTGACGTAAGAGGCTCGCTCCGAGCAGAGGAAGGCGACCGCGTCGGCGACTTCCTCGGGGCGCCCGAGCTCTCCGCGAGGGATGTTGGCCTTCCACTCGGCGAACACGTCGGCGGCGGTCAGGCCGCGCCTCGCGGCGGCCGCCTCCGCCAGATCGCCGAGACGGCTCGTGTTCGTGAAGCCGGGGCAGACACAGTTGATCGTGACCCCGTCACGTGCGACCTCGCGGGAGAGGCTCTTGGCGAGGCCGTGCACGGCCGGTCGCATCGCGTTGGAGAGAAGGAGACCGGAGTGCGGCTCCTTCGCGGTGATGGACGTGAGACAGACGATCCTCCCCCAACCGTTCGCACGCAGGGCGGGAAGGGCAGCCCGAATGAGCCGCTCGGCCGAACGGAATGTCCGGTCGATCGCGATGTCGAACTCCTGCTCGCCGGCGTCGTCGAAGTTCCCGGACGGTGGACCGCCGGCGTTCGTGACCAGAATGTGCAGACCGTCGAGGCGTTCGACCGCCTCCGACACCAGCCGCGCCGGTTCGCCGAGCACGGAGACATCGGCCACCAGCGCCTCGACGTTGCCTCCCGTGGCGGCGCGAATCTCGCCGGCCGCCGTCTCGATCCGTTCTTCATCGCGCGAGCAGATCGCGACGTCGACTCCCTCCGCGCTCAGCACCCGGGCGGCCGCCATCCCGAGGCCGGCGCTCGCCCCCGTCACGAGTGCCTTCTTGCCCTGGATTCC
The DNA here is from genome assembly GCA_025774865.1 of bacterium. Lineage (GTDB taxonomy): Bacteria > ARS69 > ARS69 > ARS69 > ARS69 > JALGZO01. The sequence goes on from JALGZO010000015.1 coordinate 826, forward strand.
GAGATCCACTCTCGCCTCCGGAGTCGCGATTCGTGACGAGCGATCGCGTCATCGTCGTGGCAAGCGTCGCCCGCGTCAACTGCGACGGCCGCTTCCTTTACGACCCCCGGGGCCTGTGCTAGCGTCCGCGGCGATCGAAACCGGTGCGCGAGGCGGAACGGCCGGGAGGGAGCCGATGGCGATCTTCGAGCAAGTCGTGAACTTCGGAAACAGCTACGTGTGGGGTTGGCCGGCACAGTTCCCGTTGATCGTGGCTCTCCTCCTCGGAGCCGGACTGTTCGTCACGCTTCGTCTCGCATTCATTCAGGTGCGCGCATTCGGCCACGGCTGGGCGGTCGTCCGCGGCCACTACGACGATCCCTCGCAGAGGGGCGACATCTCCCACTTCCAGGCGCTCTCGACCGCGCTCTCCGCGACGGTCGGTATCGGTAACATCGCGGGCGTCGCGACGGCGATCCACTACGGCGGTCCCGGCGCTCTCTTCTGGATGTGGGTAACCGCGTTCTTCGGCATGGCGCTGAAGTATGTCGAGTGCACGCTCTCGATGCAGCACCGCGTCTTCGACGAGAAGGGCGAAGCCGCCGGCGGTCCGATGTACTACATCGAGAAGGGCCTCGGGCGCTCGTGGAAGCCCATGGCGATCTTCTTCGCGTTCTGCGGCGTCATCTCGAGCTTCGGCAGCGGCAACATGAACCAGGCGAACACCGTGAGCCTCTCCGCCAGCACCACGCTCGGAGCGCCCACGTGGCTCGCGGGCGGAGTGATGGCCACGCTGGTCGCGATGGTCATCATCGGGGGGATCAAGCGCATCGGAGCGGTTTCATCGAAGCTCGCCCCCGCCATGTTCGTGCTCTACTCGCTGGGCGCTATCGTGATCCTCCTGAAGAACCTCCCCCAGGCCCCAGAAGCGTTCCTCACGATCTTCCGCGAGGCGTTCAACCCGACCGCGGGAGTCGGGGGAACGGCCGCCGGCGTCTTCTCGACCACTCTCGTCTGGGGAATCAAGCGAGGGCTCTTCTCCAACGAAGCTGGGCAGGGATCGGCGCCGATCGCCCACGCCGCGGCCAAGACGGACGAGCCGGTGCGCGAAGGCGTCGTGGCGATGCTCGGCCCGTTCATCGATACGCTCGTCATTTGCACGCTCACCGGACTCGCGATCGTGCTGACCGGCGTCTGGTCGCAGCACAAGACGACCACGGGCCGGCTCGACGAGTGCACGATCCACACCGTCGCGACCGCGGCGGTCCTCGGAGATGTGGTCGCGGAGGCCGTCGGGGTCGACGGCTCGGTCCCGGTCCGGGACGGTCGGTTCGAGGGTGTCGCGCTCGCGAAGAACGACGGGTTCGTGCTCTCGGCGGTGGTCGAGGGACCGGACGGCGCCCCGTGGACGGGCAACCTGGAAGCGGCGGAAGGCTCGTTCGTCGACCCGCCGCCTGGGCTAGGGTTCCGAGGCGACTGCCTCCAAAACTCCTCCGCACTGACTACCTGGGCGTTCGAACGCGAGCTCGGAGCGTTCGGGCGGTGGGTCGTGACGCTCTCCGTGTTTCTGTTCGCGCTGTCGACGACGATCTCCTGGTCGTACTACGGCGATCGTTGCGCGGAGTACATGTTCGGAATCGGAGCGGTTCCGATCTACCGCTGGCTCTACACGGGCTTCGTGTTTCTCGGCGCGACGCTCGCTCTCGAGGTCGTGTGGGCGTACGGCGATCTCGCGCTGGGCCTGATGGCGGCACCGAACCTGATCGCCATCTTCGTCCTCGGGCGCCGCGTGAAGCAGTCGACGGACGAGTACTTCGCGAGGTCGCACCCGTTCGTCAGATGAGCCGGCGACCGGTCATCGGAGTCATGGGAGGCGGCACGGCTTCGCCCGAGGTCGCGCGCCTTGCGACAGAGCTCGGGCGGGAGATCGCCCGCGCCGGGTGGGTGCTCCTGAACGGCGGCCGCGATGCCGGAGTCATGGCGGCCAGCGCGCGCGGCGCGCGAGAGGAAGGCGGTCTCGTTGTCGGGATCCTCCCCGATCGCGACGATCGTCGCGCCGCCCCTGATCTCACGGTAGCGGTGGTCACGGGGCTCGGCGACGCGCGCAATGCCGTCAACGTGCTGAGCTCAGACGTCGTCGTCGCGCTTCCGGGCGGCGCCGGCACACTCTCCGAGATCGCGCTGGCGCGCAAAGCGGAGAAGCCGATCGTGCTCTTGGGATGGGAGCCGGACGCTTCGGTCGGCGTGAGCGACCTGGCCTGGGCCGACACGGTCGAGAAGACGATGTCCGAGGTGCGACGCCATCTCGAAGGATGACGGAGACCTCGAGGTCCGTCAGTAGAGGTGGTAGTTCGCGCTGACCCTCGCCTGCTCGTCCGCGACGATCTCGGTCAGCCGGGTGCGAAGCTCACCCGCCAGCACCGCTTCGCCCGCGCCGTTCAACCGCCCATCCCCGTGCGTGAACGAGAACGACGGTCCGCCCTCCGGCTGAAAGACCACACCGTTGCGCGCGGGAATCACCTTGATTCGAGATTCGTCCAGCTCGTGGTCGAGAATCCACGCGATGGACGCGATCGCGGCCTCCCCCCGGTCCGCGTCCTGTCCTTCGAGAAGCGCGAGCCGCTCGCCAACGTACCGGATCTCGGTGACATCCTCCCCGTCGAGCGAGAGCGCGTGCGACTCCGGCTGCGGAGCGTGCGTGACCAGCCTCCGAAGGATCGGGACGCCGAGCTCCTCGAGCCGGTCTCGGGCGGCGTGGACCCGATCCCGCGTCAGAGGGTGCGTGGCGTAGATCCCCAGCTCCTCCTCGATGAACTTCCCCGAGGATCCCGCGAAGCGCTCCCAGACGGTCAGGAAACCGGTGGGGTCGTATTCGGTACGGGTGAGGTAATCGATCCCGTACGCGTCGGCCTCGACCTCCGCCGCGACGGAGCTGCCGTGCAGCACCGATGCGGTGATGTGGTTGGCGGCCGCCCCGGCGAGGATCGCTGCTTCGGGTGACTGCCCGATGATGAGCGCCGCGATCGAAGCCAGCTGCAGAAGACCCAGTCCTCTCGGTATACTC
>JALGZO010000016.1 GCA_025774865.1 bacterium
TCATCCAGGAACACCTCGTCAAGGAACGGAACACCGACACCGTGGACGACGTCGATCGTTTCCACGGCCATGCCCAGAGCAGTCCAGTAGGTCGTGTAGTACCTTGGCGGAGCGATCTGGGCGTTCAGTGCGAATTCGTCCGTGGTCTGAGTGCGGGCCGGCGTCAGCATCTGGTCCTGGTCACAGCCGAAACCGGTGAATGCAAGAGCGAGCAGACTCATCAGGAGCGCCGTGCGTTTCATTGCGGTTTCTTCCTTCCATCGATAAGTATTCCCTGAGTGCCGGGAGAGCCGTGGCGCGTGCGTCAGCGTTGCAGCCCCACCACCTTCAGCGAGCGGGAGCGTGGCATGTCCGAATGCCAGGAGAGCGGACGCCGCCAGCGTGGAGGTTCGCGGAGCGGTCACAGCGGACACGCCGGAGGAGGGGCAGGGCAATGATCTGCGTCATGCGAAACGCTGCGTTTCGTCAGCTAATCAGTGGCCCGACGGAAAGGGGGGAGGCGGACCGGCGAAGGGCAAGTCGAGCCAGAAACATGACCAGCGTCATGGACTCCGACCTTCCACTTATGGCCGATGGGGAGAAGCCGTCTGGGAGTGTGTCCTACCGGCCCGACCGGAGGCTGGTCATGCGGTTTCTTGCTCTTGGACTTGCGCTCGCTCTCTTCCTCGCTCCACGCCCGGCCCTGACCGGCGATGGTGCGATCCAGATTACGACCCATCCGGCCGACGACCGACAGGCCGAGTGGTCCCCTGATGGCAGCCAGTTCGCCTTTAGTTCAAGTCGGAGTGGAAACGGCGACGACATCTGGCTCATTCCATCCAGTGGAGGTGCGGCCACTCGGCTCACGTTTCTTTCGGCGTGGGTCCGCCATCCCGCATGGTCTCCAGACGGGAGCCAGATCGCCTTCACTGTGGAATTTGGCTCCGACCGAGAAATCTGGGTGGTCCCGTCCACCGGAGGCACGCCAACACAGATCACTCATAATCTGACAGAGGATCGCAATCCCGCATGGTCGCCCGATGGTACCCAGATCGCTTTCACGTCCTGGCGCTCGGGGAACTACGACATCTGGGTGATGCCAGCGGGCGGTGGGATCGCCACGCAGCTCACGTTCGACCCCGCGTACGATGAGGGTCCCGACTGGTCACCGGACGGGAAGAAGATCGCCTTCTGGTCCAACCGCGCTGGAAGCGGAGACGTCTGGGTGATGCCGTCCGGCGGGGGCGCGGCCACGCAGATCACAACCCACCCGGCCACCGATTGGTTTCCGAATTGGTCCCCGGACGGCAGTCAGATCACGTTTCCATCGGAGCGTAGCGACGCCGACAGAGATGTCTGGGTGATCCCAGCCAGCGGGGGCACACCGACACAGGTCACTTTCGACCCGAGGGAGGATAGTCGCCCGACCTGGTCACCAGACGGGAGCCTGATCGCCTTCCACTCGGGCCGCAGCGGGAACGACGACATTTGGGTGATCGCAGCCCCCGACGCCCCGATCGCACTTGAGGATGAGAGTTGGGGCAGCGTCAAGGGACGGTATTACAGACAGTAGGCAACCGTCGAATGCGCGACCCGCCCTCAGCACCAACCCGGATGGGCGACGCATCCGCCGCGGTGTGCTCACATCACGCCGCCCGCGGCTCGCAGTGGTGATGCAGACCACCGACTTCATCTCGAGCGATCGACGCAAGCACCGCGCGTTTTGACAAAGGCGGGGAGGGAGGTCTACGGTGGGCTGATGCGAATCGCGTGGGGGATCCTCTGGTCGGTTTCGGCGGCCCTCGTGTTCGGCGCGTCGTCGCCGGCACCCGCAGACTCGCTGGAGTCGCCCGGGCCGCTGGTGGAGATCCGCCTCTCCGATGGGACGCTGCTCCGCGGTCGGATTGCCTCGGAGGACGACGGCTACGTGGTGGTGGAGAGCGAGCTCCTCGGTCGGCTCACCATCGAGCGAGTGCACGTGGAGAGCGTGGTCGAGGTCGAGGAGACGTCGCTCAGGTCGGCGCCTGAGGCGAGTCAGCACCGGGACGACCCGGGCCGTCGTGATCCGGACCGCAACACCATCATGCTCGGTCCCACGCCCGAGACCTTGCCGGCGGGCACGGCCTACTTTCGCAACTTCGAGCTCTTCATTCTGAACTTCGGATTTGCGCCGTCGGACATCCTCAACCTGAGCATCGGAACGATTTTCCCCGTGACCTCGGAACTCCGGTCACTCAGCGTCGGAATCAAGCTTCGGTTGACGTCTCGCGAGAAGCATGGCCTCGGGCTGGCCGTCGCGGCGAGCGGCACGACTCTGGACCAGGAGAAGTTCGGATCGATCATCGGTATCATTGGCATCGGCGACGCCGAGAAGAGCCTGAACCTCTCGGTGCACCGAACGTTCACCGACGGCGAGGGCGTGACGTTTTTCATCGCAGGGGGGGACGTTCTGGCGGGGAACGGGTTCAAGCTTTTCGCGGAGTACGGGAACAGCACAGACGCCGTGCTCAGCGACGAGGACTTCACCGGACTTGTCAATGTGGGCTTTCGGATCTTCGGGGAGCGGACGAGCTTCTCTCTATCCGGTTTTCGGCCGCTCGCCGAAGACACCGGCAGCTTCATCGCGTTTCCCGTGGCGATGTACTCCCGGCATTTCTGATTGGCGAACGCATCGACCTGATGCTTCCACACCTCGCGGTTCATCATGAATCCGTGGGCAAAGAGCAGGGAGGATCTATCCCCACCCGTGTCGGTGAATCTAGCGTCTGGAGCGGCGGGTACGGACTGTCACCGATCCGTCGTCTCAGAGCCGGGCATCTCGCGCGGCTGTCCAAGCAGGAGCCGGTGGTGTCGACCCTCGCCGAGTACGTGCGATCCGGTCTGCACGAACTGACCGATCAAACGGCTCAGCTCATTCGATTCGACGCCGAGCTCCTCGCACGCGTCAGCCCGGTCGAGCCTGCCCGTCAGAACCTCGTACAGGGTGTCGGCTCGGGGGCGGCGCGGTGATGGCCTGGAAGCGATCGGTGCGCGGGGCGTCGGAACGTCGGTCGCCTGCGTCTTCGCGTGCGGTTCCACGCCTTCGAAGTTCTCGCGAAACCACTTCGCGTAATGGTGCTTCGCCCACTGGCGATCGACGAAGCCCGTGATCATTCCGCGCAGCCCCACGCGGCTGCTCGGATTGATGGTCGCCATGTAGATGTGTCCCAGGATGAGCGGCGTCGCGATGACGGCCATGGAGAAGTGAACGATCCACGAAAGAAACGCGCCGTTCGTCGCCCAGATGATGATTCCCGTGCCTATGTAGAGCGGGTATGTGCCGAGCAGAGTCATGAAGTTCAGCTTTTCGGCGGCGTTGAACTTCCCCTGCTCCGGCAGCTTGACGTTCTTGTTGACCGCCGCCAGCCCCACCATCCCCATCCACTTGAGATCGTCGAACGTCCAGGTCCAGGCCTGGAGGATGTTGTTGAAGTGGATCCGGAAGTCACCGGAGGTTCTGGCCACCGCGATGAGCGGCAGCACGAAGAGCCCGACGCCCGAGATCCGATGTATCCACGATAAAGCGTCTCGAAACGGGCGCTGAGGATCGGGATTGTAGACGACGACCAGAATGAGAGCCGTCACCCAGCAGACCAGGAAAGGAATGGCGAGCGCCCAGTGGACGTGCCGTTCCGTCTTTCGGAAGCGAAGGATTCGTCTTGGCTGCCGGTCTCGATGCATTCGCTGTCGACGCCACTCTACGGGGCAACGCCGTCCCGAGGCCTCTCCTGGAAATTCGGCGGTCCCAGGGGGATTCTTGAGTGCGCGATCCTGCATTCCGCTGCTGGGCGTCCTCGATCGAGTGGAGCGTCACATTGCCTCAGAACCGGTACACTACGCTCGA
>JALGZO010000017.1 GCA_025774865.1 bacterium
AGGTGCTGCCGGGCCTCCGTCCGCAGGCCCGGCCTCAGGGCTTCCAGGCTCTCGAGCTCCTGCGGGAGGACCTCGTCCACGACGATCAGGTGGACGCCGATTGCCGTCTCCACCGGCGCCGAGACGATACCCGGCTCCAGCTCGAACGCCTTCGCGTGGAACTTCGGCAGGCGTCGCGACCACTGGAGCTCACCCAAAGAACCGCCGGCTTCGCGGGTGCTCTGGTCGATGGAGTACTTGCGCGCCGCCTGCGCGAAGGAGAGCTGCCCGCCGACGATCTCCTCCCTGATTCTCGCCGCCGCCTCCATGTCGTCCAACAGAATGTGCGACGCTCGGACGTTCAACTTGCGCTTCTCGTGGAGCTCCGCGACGTCGCGCCCGAGGACGTCGACCTTCGCCTCCACCTCGTTCCGGTAGAGGAGCCGCAGCATCTGGCCGTTCCGGGCTGACTCCACGTGCGTGAGGATCTTCGGATCGCTGATCCCCCCGAGCTTGTAGGCCTCGTCGAGCAGAATCTCGCGATTGACGAGGTCGTTGGCGAAGCTGCGCTTGCCCTCCAGCGTACTGATGTCCGGCCGGTAGGTCTGCGTGATCTGGTTGAATGACTGTTGAAAGTCGGCGAGCGTGATCTGGATCTCACTGCCGGCAGTCGCGACGATCTTGCCCTCACTCCCGCCGCCGCCCTCGCCGCAACCCGCCAGAAGCCCCAAGACCGCCGTCAGGCCGAAACATCTTCTTGCACCGCGGAACAAAGCAACTCCTCCTATTCGCCCGATGTATGCGAAACGACCAACGTATCAGAGGCACAAGCGGCTCGCAAGAGGGCTTCCGTTCCCTCCCACGCGTCGCTCTCAGCCGAGGGGCGCATGAGGACGCGTAGCCCCTCACGGCCGTCCGCCTGAAACGACAGGTCCGCACGAATGCTCCTCACCATCTCCTTCACGACGTCACGAGCAGGCTCTCGACCGGCCGCGAATCGGAACGTGGCCGCGTCGGAACGGACCCTCACTTCTTCCACGCCCCCACCCTCGGCGAGGAGTCGAATTCTCTTGAGTCGAACCAGATTCCGCGCCGGATCGGGAAGCCGCCCGTAGCGATCGCGGAGCTCCTCCGCGAGGCTCGCCAGGGCCTCCGTTTCCGCGAGATCAGCCAGGCGCTTGTAGAAGAAGATCCGCTGGTCGGGGTCCTCGATGTAGGCATCCGGAAGATAGGCGTCGAGCTCGACGTCGAGCCGCACCGGAATCCGGTCCGCCGGCCGCTCCTCCCCTCGCATCTCGGCCACCGTTTCACGCAGCATCTGGCAGTAGAGGTCGTAGCCGATGGCGTTCACGTGGCCCGACTGCTCCGGACCGAGGAAGTTGCCGGCCCCGCGAATCTCCATGTCGCGCATGGCCAGCCGGAAGCCGGCGCCGAGCTCGGAGAACTCCTCGATGGCGCGGAGACGCTTGCGCGCGATGTCCGAGAGCTGCAGCCCCTCGGGAATGAGCAGGTGGGCGAACGCGCGGTGGTTCGACCGCCCCACCCGGCCCCGGAGCTGGTAGAGCTGAGCGAGCCCGAACGTGTCCGCCCGATTGATGATGATCGTGTTCACGTTCGGCAGGTCGAGCCCCGACTCGATGATCATCGTCGAGACCAACACGTCGCTCCTTCGCTCCAGGAAATCCAGCATCACTCTCTCGAGATCGCGCTCTGGCATTTGTCCGTGCGCCACGTCGAACCGGAGCTCGGGCAGCAGCGCCCGGAGCCGGTCCGCGACACCGCCGATCGACTGGACTCGATTGTGCACGAGAAAGACCTGACCACCCCGCTGGATCTCGCGCAGGATGGCGGTCTTGATCACCTCATCCGAGCTCTCCACCACCTCGGTCACGATCGGCAGCTTGTTCGGCGGCGGGGTGTCGATCACCGAGATCTCGCGCAAACCCATGAGAGCCATGTTCAGAGTGCGTGGGATCGGCGTGGCCGTCAGCGTGAGAACGTCGACCAGCTTGCGAAGTTCCTTCAGCCGCTCCTTGTGCTTTACGCCGAAGCGCTGCTCCTCGTCCACGACGACGAGCCCGAGATCCTTGAACGCGACGTCCTTCGAGAGGATGCGGTGGGTTCCGATCACGATGTCGACCCGGCCGTCGACCAGCTTCTTGACGGTCTCCCGCTGTTCCTTCGGACTCCGAAACCTGGAGAGCATGTCGATCGTCACCGGGTAGGCGCGAAGGCGTTCCCGAAACGTGTTGAGGTGCTGCTGGGCGAGAATCGTGGTCGGAACGAGAACTGCGACTTGACGGCCGTCCGTAACCGCCTTGAACGCGGCGCGGATGGCCACCTCGGTCTTGCCGTAGCCGACGTCGCCGCAGACGAGCCGGTCCATCGGCTTCGTGTCCGTCATGTCCCGCTTGACCGCGTCGGTCGCGGTGCGCTGGTCTCTCGTCTCCTCGTAGATGAAGGACGCCTCCATCTCGCGTTGCCACTCGCCGTCGGGAGAAGAGGCGTGACCCTGATGAGACGCGCGCGCGGCGTGGATCTCGAGGAGCTGCTTCGCCATCTTCTCGACGGACTTCTTGACGCGCGCCTTCGTTCTCTCCCATTGCGCCGACCCGAGGCGGGCGACCACCGGCGCATCGCCCGCCTCGCCTCCGATGTACTTCTGAACGAGATTGATCTGATCGATCGGGACGTAGACGGAAGCGTCATCCTGGTACCTCAGCAGTAGACACTCGGTGTCCACGCTCTCCGTCTGCAGGAGTTGAATCCCGTGGTAGCGTCCGACGCCGTGATCGACGTGCACGACATAGTCGCCCTTCTTGAGCGACGAGTAGTCGTGAATGGGCGCACCGCCCCCGTGACGGAACGCCCGATAACGCCGGCCGGTCCGCGCGAACATCTCGTGATCGGTGAGGACCACGAGGGCGTGGTCGGGGAGCGAGAAACCGTTGCGAAGCGGCGCGACCGCGAGCTGAATGCGATCCGAGAGATCTTCGAGCATCTCCTCCAGGCGGTTCTTCTGACCCTGGTTGTCGCAGAGGAGAAATATCGTGTTTCCGGCTTCGAGGATCGCGCGGAGACGCTCCCGGAGCACCGCGAAGTTGCCGCGAAACGTCTCCTGAGAGTTGACCCGGACGTGGCGGGGCGCCGGGGCCTCGACGGGGATCGGGTCGGCCCGCAGCGCCGATCGCACGGACTCGCCCGCGAAGAGCGCGAGCCGAAGCGTCGGGCGACCGGTGAGGCCGGCCGCCAGAGCCGCCGAGTCGAGAAACAGATCGCGGGGCGGCGGCACGTCATGGCCTCGCGAGCGAAGGCTCCCGCTCGCCTCCGTCGCCGCTGTGAAGTTCTCATCGATGTGCTCCGCCAGGCGAACGGGCTCGTCCAGCACGACCACTCCGCTCGGCGGGACGTAATCGAGAACGGTCGCCGTCTCCGGATGAAAGCGCGGGAGGAAGAACTCGATGCCGTCCACGAACGGGTCCTTGCCTTGCTCGAAGGGAAGGTCGCCTCGCTCGCGCGCCCGGCGCACGATCTCCGGGGTGAGGAGCAGCTCTCGTTGCGGCAGGACGTCGATCTCCCGCACCTCCTCGACGGTGCGTTGCGATGCCGCTTCGAACCGACGGATCGACTCGATGTCGTCCCCGAAAAGCTCGACCCGAACGGGGTTCCGGTCACCAAACGGAAAGAGGTCGACCAGACCGCCGCGCACCGCGAACGTGCCGATCTCCTCCACCAAACGCTCGGGACGGAATCCGCGCGCGACGAGCTCTTCGCGGACACGGAGGTCATCCCCTACGACCGCCGCTCGCCGCACGTCGGGCTCCTCGGCGAGCGCATCCCCGCGCTGGCCGCCCTGGCTCGGTCCCGCTCGGCCGTCGTCG
>JALGZO010000018.1 GCA_025774865.1 bacterium
CTGTCGGTGAAGCTGCCGGAGTCGAGCGTCGCGGCCCTGATGCTTCCGTTCGCCTCGCCGACCGGGTACGGGCTGGGCAAGAGCGGCTGGGTCTCGGCGAAGTTCGAGGGTAAGTCGAAAGTGCCGGTCGCGCTCCTCCAGGAGTGGGTCGACGAGAGCTATCGGGCGATCGCGCCGAAACGCGTCGTGGCGACTCTCGACGGGGACGCTCCCGCACGAAGCAAGAAGAAACGCTCGGAGAAGAGGCGATGAAGGATTCCGTCGAACGAGAGATCGTGGAACTGCACGAGTTCTTCGCGGGATGGTTCGGTGGTCATCTGCCGGAGACGGATGCCGCGTTTGCGCGCTTCGCGTCGGTGCTCGCGGATTCCTTTTGCATCGTGTCGCCGAGTGGCACGATCACCCGCCGGGAGTCGCTCCTTCGCGGCATTCGCGAGGCGCACGGTCGCCGGCCCGGCCTGAAGATCGAGGTGAAGAACGTCGAAGTCCTGAGGGAGTATCGGTCTTGGATCCTCGTGACCTACGAGGAGTGGCAGCGCGAGCCCGAACGCCCACGGACGGGCCGGATCAGCAGCGTGGCCTTTCTTCGCCGCCCCGGAACGCCCCACGGTCTGGAGTGGCTTCACGTCCACGAGACCTGGATCGAACGTTCTTGAGCGTGCGAGCCGTCAAGCTCTTCGTGGTCACGGCGCTCATCGGCCGCTCCCTAGGGCGGGGGCATCGCGCTGTATCCGTCGACATGAAAACGCCAGACACCATCCGCGTCGCGCAGCGCCACGACCACGAACTTGCCGCGGTCGCTCTTCGTCTCGCCATCCGAGGATCGGGCGAGTGTGTAGATCCCGACGTCGGTCGCCAGATCGTCATGGACTTGGCGGTCGACGATGTGGAAGCGGATGTCCAGAGTCTCTCCCCGATCCTTCGCCCTCTCGAACATGCTGCGAAACGAGGCGTCGATGGCATCGCGACCGCGCTGAATGTCCCGAGTCGGTGAGAGGTAGAGCGCGCCTTCGGTGTAGAGGGTGCCAAGGGCGTCGGCGTCCAGGGTCGCGTATGCGTCCCGGAAGCGCGCGTACACATCGTCGAGGCCGGCGTGCGGTGCGACGCCCGGGTCGTGCGAGACATCGTCGGGGCCCGCCATCGCGGCGGCGGCCACGAGCAGGAACGGGCCGAGGGCAAGGAAGCGAGCATGATTCGCCATGCGAGTCCTTTCTTGAGGAGGCGGTCCGGGGAGTCTATCGTCTTCGAGCGCTCAGGTGGACGCCCATCCGGAGGACGAGTTGTCGGCCTACGTTATCGTCGAGATCGAAGTGACAGACCCCGTTGCGTACGAAGAGTATCGCATGATCGTCGTGGCCGGAGTTGACGGCCCAGCGTGATGAAGAGTCGCGTCCGGATTCGCCCGCCGCGGGCTCGCGACGAGACCGAGTTTCTGGAGGCGGTCGAAAGGAGCCGCGCAGTTCATCATCCGTGGGTGCAACCGCCCGCCGACTCGCGGTCCTTTCGCGCGTACGTGGCAGCGGCACGTCATCCGTCCTTCATCCCGTATGTTCTCTGTCTGACCGACGGCGGGGACATCGCGGGCGTAGTGAACGCGTCGGAGATCGTTCGCGGCATCTTCCAGAATGCGTATCTCGGCTTCTACGCGTTCGCGCCGTGGGCGGGGCGAGGATTGATGTCCGAAGGACTGAGCCTCGTGCTTCGCGAGCTCTTTCGAAAGGAAGGTCTGCACCGCGTGGAAGCGAACATTCAGCCGGGGAACCTCTCGTCGAAGGCGCTCGCGAGGAGGCTCGGATTCCGGAAGGAAGGGCTTTCTCCGCGATACTTGAAAATCGGCGGGCGCTGGCGTGACCACGAGCGATGGGCGCTTCTGGCCGAAGAGTGGAAGCCGCGGTTGGCGGCGCGCCGGCGAGCGACGTCGTGAACGAGTCTTACTCCATCCGAGCGGCAAGGCCGGACGACGTGGACGGGCTGCCGGCGGTGGAGCTCCAGGCGACGCGGCTCTATCGAGAGTACATGGACGAGATCGGGATCACGGAGGAGGGATTCGCGCACGTGACCTCGGTCGACGAATTCCGTGTCGCGCAGGAGCAAGGCCATCTCTGGGTCGCCGCCGACGGCGGGGATGAGCCCGTGGGCTTCGCGCTCGTGCGCGAGATCGACGGCGTCGCTCATCTCGAGGAGCTGGACGTCGATACCGCTCACGGACGACAGGGGCTCGGGAAGCGCTTGCTCCACACGGTCTGCCGCTGGGCCGAGGCGGTTGGGTACCCGGCGGTCACGCTCTCCACGTTCCGCGACATCCCGTGGAACGCCCCGTTCTATGCACGCCACGGCTTTCGGTCGCTGGATCCGAGCGAGCTGGGCGAAGGCCTTCGTCGACTCGTGGAAGGCGAGCGGAAGCGGGGGCTGCGGATCGACCTCCGCGTCATCATGCGGTGGGATGCGGAAGGTGGCGGCGACGGCGGTGTGGCGTGCTGAGCATCTTCGTCGATGCGGACGCCTGTCCGGTGAAGGACGAGGTCTACCGTGTCGCGCGGCGGTACGGCCTGTCCGTGAGGCTCGTCGCGAACCAATGGATGCGCGTGCCGGGCGAGAGCGAAATCGAGCTCGTGGTCGTGGACGGTGATTTCGACGCGGCCGACGACTGGATCGTCGAGCACGCGGGGGAGAACGACGTCGTGATCACGGCGGACATTCCGCTCGCCGCGCGCTGTCTCGAGAAGGGCGCTCGGGTCATCGGCCCGAAGGGTCGCGAGTTCAAGGAAGATTCGATCGGCGATGCGCTCGCGACCCGAGAGCTCATGTCGCAGCTCCGTGACATGGGCGAGGTCGGGCAAGGACCGCCGCCCTTCGAGAAGAAGGATCGCTCGCGCTTCCTCCAGCAGCTCGATGTCGTCGTCCAGTCGATCCGACGCCGCGCTTGAGGCCACGAACGATGCTCGACGACAAGAGGCGCATCCTCGTGATCGGTCCCAGCGGCGCGGGAAAATCGGCGCTGGCGCAGCGTTTGGGCGAGGCCACGCGATTGCCGGTCATTCATCTCGACCGGGAGTACTGGCAGGCGGGATGGAAGCCCACGCCGGACGTGGAGTGGAACGAGAAGCTCGATACGCTCCTCGAGAGGCCGGAGTGGGTCATGGACGGCTCGTATCACGCGTCGCTGCCGCGGCGGATCGTGCGGTCGGATGCAGTGATCTTCCTCGACTTTCCGCGCAGTCTCTGCCGGTACCGGGTGGTCAAGCGCATCCTGCGCAGCTTCGGACGAACGAGGCCCGATTTGGCCCCTGGATGTCCCGAGCAGCTGGACTGGGAGTTTCTTCGGTGGGTGTGGCGCTGGCACGACGACATCCGGCCGGGCGTGCTCCAGGAGCTCTCGGGCGCGGGGCCGAAGCTCCTCACGCTCACGACGCCGGCCGAGGCGGCGCGCCTCGTGGATGCCGTCGCAGTGGCGGGGGAGCCGTGACGTTGGACGCCATCCGGATTCGTGAAGCCCGCCCCGAGGAAGCGCCCGCGCTCACCGAGCTCGTGCTCGAGTCGAAGCGTCATTGGGGATACGAGGAGAGCCTCATGGAACTCTGGCGGGAGGACCTGTCGATCACGCCGGAGGTCATGCGGCGTTGCACCGTCTTCGTGGCGGAGCGCGGCGGCGAGCTCTCAGGCGTGGCCGCCGTCGCCGGTGGGATTACCGAGGCCGAGCTCGAGCACCTCTGGGTGCGTCCGTCCGCGATGCGCCGAGGAGTCGGTCGAAGACTGTTCGAGCACGCCCTCGAGATCGCCCGCGCGAGCGGCGCGAAGTCGATCGTCATCGTGTCGGATCCCCACGCCCAACCGTTCTACGAGA
>JALGZO010000019.1 GCA_025774865.1 bacterium
TCGGTCGCCGCTGGGATGTCGTGGTCTTCATGGCTCGTCGCCTCGGTTTCCCCGCCGGACGTTCGATTCCTTCGAGAGACACTGGATCTCTGTGCAGAAGGCGTGCCAGATGTAGTGGTTTCCCCTGGTGACCGGAGCTAAGTCTTTGCCAACATTGTGGTTGGCTCGTCCGTCTTTCGACCGAATCTTCGGGACGAGGCTGGTGGGGCGCGTCAAATCGACCCCCACCGGAGAATGCGGTGTCCTCTGGCGAGGACATTCCGTGCGTTGACGCGGTGCGGCGCCTCTCCTACCTTCCGCCGGACGACCGCGCCCCCCCGGGAGGGAAAGTGACCGACACGAGCCGCCCGTCGAGGGGCTCCGTCCTCGTCCTGGGGGTGTTTCCGGTCCTGGCCGGGGGACTCGCAGGCCTGGTCGACGCCCTTCTCGCCCTCGCCCGGGGCTGGACGCCCGATTCCCTTCCCGCACTTCTCCTCGCTTCGGTCTCGCTCGGATCGGTCGTCGCACTCGCCGGCGTCGCACCGTTCTCCCTGGCCGTGCTCGTGTCCGGACGGCCCCGCGGCACGGCCGCCCGTCTCGGCGGGATCGGCGCCTGGCTCGTTCTCATGCCGGCGGCTCTCGCGGTCGGGCGACTCCTCCACAAACGCCTACCGTGGGGCGGTGCAGACGTCGCGATCGTCCTCCTCTCGGCGGGGGGGCTGGCTCTGGGTGCAGTGATCCTCGCGCTGCTCCTCGGCCGGGCGATCGGGCCGAGGGCCGCGACGATCAGCCGCGCACTCACCCGTCTCGCGCTCCCCGCGCTTGCGCTGCTGCTGCCCGCGGGTATCCGGATCGTCGACGCGGTCCGTCCCCCCGCGGCCTCCCGGTCGGGGGCGGCCGGGGAGGCGAATCTCCTGCTCCTGACCGTCGACACCCTTCGCGCCGACGCGATCGGTGCGATGGGAGATCCTCGTGCGCGGACTCCGTTCCTGGATCGTATCGCCCGGCGAAGCGTCATGGCATCCAACTGCGTCGCGCCGTCGCCGTGGACGCTTCCCTCTCTCGGTTCGCTCCTGACCGGGACCTACCCGGGAGAGCACCGCGTTCTTCAGTCGCTTTCGGGCCTCTCCGCGTCGGTCTCGACGATCGCCGAGATCTTCTCCAGCTCGGGCTGGCGTACCGCCGCGTTCGTCTCGAATCCGTGGCTCGGGACCGGGGCCCTCAGCCGGGGCTTCGACGAGTGGGACGTCGCCGAGCGGCTGGAATCCCTGGAGGCGGCGGCCCCGACCCAGATCTACCAGGCTTTGTCGAAGGTGATCCTCCGCTTCCGTTCGATTGATCGCGCCGACGCCATTTCGGCGCGCGGTATCTCGTGGCTGGATCGGGGCGAGGGCGCGTGGTTCCTCTGGCTCCACTACTTCGATCCGCACCTTCCGAACTGGCCCGACCGCCCCTGGGACCGGCTGTTCGGCCCGCCCCCGAGTCGGGTCGGCTCCTCGATCACGGTCGACGACATCCGCGCCGGCGACTGGAACCGCGGCGACCCGGAGCGGCGTGAGATCGAGAGCCTCTACTTCGGCGAGATCGCGTTCACCGATCACGAGCTCGGTCGCGTGTGGCGTCGACTCGAGCGACGCAACGAGCTGGCCTCGACGGCGATCGCGTTCACGGCCGACCACGGCGAGGAGCTATGGGACCACCGGGGCTACGGTCACGGTCACACGATGTTCGACGAGGTGATCCGCGTGCCGCTGTTTCTCAGGCCGCCGGGCGGCACCGACGCCCGTGTCCTGTCGACGCTCACCCGGCTCGTGGACCTCACACCCTCGGCGCTGGCGCTGGTCGGTCTCGACCCGTTGCAGACGAGCTTCTCGGGATTGGATCTGCTCGGCGAGGAAGACGTCCCACGGGCGACGTTCGGGGAAGCGCTCCTCTACGGGGACGAACTCAAGTACCTGCAGACCGATCGCTGGAAACTGATCTACCGGCCGGAGAAGGAAGGCGTCTCCGAAGAACTCCGCCTCTACGACCTCAGGCGGGACCCCGGTGAGCGCTTCGACTTGATCGGGGTGGAGACCGCGGTCGCAGACTCCCTCTCCGAACGGCTCGCCAGCTGGATGGAAGCTGTCGGATCGAGTGGGCGTGGCGTCGATGACGGGACGGAAGAGCTCGATCCGTCCCTGCGTGAACAGCTGAAGGCACTCGGCTACATCGAGTGATGGGGTCGTCCGAACTCTCAAGCTCCCGTCCCGTCCGTCCGAACTCTCAAGGGAGCCCTTTCCGCAGGAGAGCAGACGTTGTCCGTCTCCGAGACCGCCGTTCGAGGCAGTATCGTGCGATTGCGCGGTTCGTTGCGCACGCGCGTGATCGCCGCTTGCGCGCTGCTGCTCGTCGCGATCGGCTTCGTTCTCTGCCTCGTGTTGCCCCGGTCGTTCGAGCAAGTCGCGCGGGAGAGTCTTCGCGAGAGAACCACGAGCATGGCGAGGGGGGCGGCGTTTCACATCGGAAGTGCGAGCGACGACGCCGCGCTCGAGAGCACGGTTCGCTGGCTGAGTGGCGAGCCCGATTTCGAATCCGCCGCGCTGGTTGGCCATTCCGGACGGATTCTCGCGGTACGGCCCGAGGGCTCCGCGGCCTGGCGCACCATGATTCCCTCCGGCGGCCAGATCATGGAGAGCGCGGATCACTTCGTCGCGATCGTCTCGCTTCGCGAGCCGGGTGAGGCGCCATTCGTGGCGGTCCGCACGTCCACGACACGTCTGCGCGGGGAGCTCGCCTCGGTCGTCGGGTTGTTCTCCGCGCTCCTGCTGCTCACGTCCGCCGCCTTCTTCGTACTTACCAGCTACCTCGTTCGCGCGGTGCTGAACCCCCTCGACGAAATCCGGCTGGCCGCGCAGCATCTCGCCGATGGGGAGCGCGACGTCCACGTCCTGCCGTCGGGCGACGCCGAGATCGACGAGCTCGGTCAACTGATCTCCACGCTCGGGGCCGTGCGTCGGGACTCTGCGTCGGGCGGGGCGGCCGCTCCGGCCGGGGACCCCGCACCAATCGCGGTGCGGCTAACCGAGGGGCCCTCCTAGAGAGTGTGCTCTCGCCCTAGTCCGGGGCCGACCCCCCGGTCGGGATCTCACCGAGTCGCGTTTCCTGAGCCCGCGCATGCGATAGGTAGGCCTGCGTCTTGTGGTCCTCGGGGTCGATGCGGAGCGCCTTCTCCCACAGTTCGACGGCCTCGGCCGTGTGGCCCCGAGCGAACGCGTCCAGCCCCCGAACGCGGTATTCCTCCTCGAGCCGGCCGGCCACGCCCTCGTAGCCGGGGTTTGCGCGCCACACGATCTCCCAGAGTCGCAGGGCCTCGTCGTGGTGGCCTTCGGCCCGCGCCTTCAGAGCTCCTGCCCAGAGCTCGGCGAGTGACGCGGGATCCTTGGGCACCGACTCTATCTCGGGGATTCCGGCCGCGGGAGCGGAAGTCGAAGTGGGTGTCGGTAAGGGCTTGGGGACGGCACGACCGGTCACCACGGCCGGGGGCGCGACCGTGTGCGAGGCACAGCCGGCCAATAAAAGTGCCGTCGCGGACAGGAACGCCGGCGTCGTGCGCAAGGACCCCTCCTCGGATGCCTCTGCACCGACAATCGGCACCCGGGGGGCCCGACATGACCACCCCCGCTCCCGATCACGACAAGCGGGCGTCGGCCGCGAGCGCGGGAGCTTCTACTACTTCTCCGAGAACTCGTCGATGTCGTCGATCCGGCGACGATCATCTTCCACGGTGGACCCACCATTCTCGAGAGAGTGCCAGTGGGTGATCTTCTTCTCCCCTTCCTTCCAGCACAGCAGCACGGTCTCTCCATCTTTGCGACCGACGAAGTGCACCACGCCTTTGTCGAGGTCACGAAGGAGGTATCCCTCTTTCTCGAAGTGCAGCAACAGACCCTCGAACTCCTTGATCTTGCGGTGATAGTCGACTTTGAGGTTCAGGTACTCTTGAAGATCCGGATTGTCCGAGGCGACGGACCGGTTGCAAATCAGGTCCAAGACGTCGAGTCGGTCTTCCATCTTCTCGATGTCACGCAGAGTCCGCCGCAGGGCGGGCAGCGTCTTCCTGAGCTCGGTGATGGATCGGTTGGCTTCTGGGAGGCTGAAAACTCGAAGTTCGATCTGTCGCGCCATGACCGCACCTCCTGGCATCAGGGGAGGTACCGGGGGGGTGGGGCCGCTCCTAAGTTTGATGCAAACGCGACTCCGTGGGTTGCACTTTGTTTTTCTGGGGACTCCCCCGGTTCGGCTTGACTTGATGTTCTGCCTTCGTAACCCCCCGTGAGACGTAAGGTTCCGCGCGGGCGATCGCGTTCGCGACGTCCCGTCTTCGCCGCGAGACAGCCTTCAGCCGCCGAACAGCCGAGGAGCGCGGGCACCGTAACGAAACCGAAGGCGCTCCCACTCCGCCGGCGGGATCCGGAGACGAATGTGAGTCTCTCCCTCGTGGGTGTCTTCCGACAGAATGTCCGCGCCGCGGCGCAGGTGCGCGAGGATCGCGCCTTCCGACGCGGGCAGCGTTCCCTCTCTCTCCAGCCATCCGCGACTCTGCTGCCCGCGGATGGCCTCGCGAAGCTCGTCGATGCCCGTGCCGACCAACGCGCTCGCGAACACCGCTTCCTCGCCGTCGACTTCATTGCGCTTCCGCAGTCCCTCCAGCTCGCGCTGATCGAGGAGATCACATTTGTTGTAAACGGTGATCCGCGGGATCTCACTCGCGCCGATCTCTTCGAGAACCGCGTCCACTGATTCGAGGCGTGCATCGGGTGCGATCAACGTCGGGTCGACGACGTGCAACAAGAGATCCGAAGAGGAGACTTCGGCCAGCGTCGCCCGAAACGATTCGACGAGCGAATGGGGTAGGCGTCGCACGAAGCCAACGGTATCGGTGAGGGTCGCCCGGTACCCGTTCCCGAGCGAGAGGACCCTCGTCGTGGCGTCGAGCGTTTCGAAGAGACGAGACCCGCTCTCGACGCCCGCCTCCGTCAGCTGGTTCATCAAGCTCGACTTCCCCGTGTTCGTGTAGCCGACGAGTGCGACCCGGAAGTTCTCCGGGTGCAGGTTGCGTTGAACCTCGAGGCGCCGGCCGGTCGTCTCCAGGCGTCGTCGCAAGCGTGCGAGTCGCTCTCGGATCCGGCGGCGATCGACTTCGAGCTGCGTCTCGCCGGGACCGCGGGTCCCGATCCCTCCGCCAAGACGCGAAAGGTGCGCCCAGAGACGGGTCAGTCGCGGCAGCAGGTACTCGAGTTGCGCGACCTCCACCTGGAGCTTCGCCTGCGGCGTACGAGCGCGGCGAGCGAAGATGTCGAGGATGAGCTCGGTGCGATCCAAGACCTTGAGGTTCGAGATCTCTTCCAGGTTGCGCGCCTGTCCCGGTGAGAGATCGTGGTCGACCAGGACGAGGTTCGCGCCGAGGTCGGCCGCCACTTCCTTGAGCTCCTTGGCCTTGCCTGATCCGATGAACGTGCGGCCGTCGACGCGCGATCGGCTCTGCAGCTCTCGTCCGACCACACGCGCCCCCGACGCGCGGGCGAGTGCCGCGAGCTCGTCCAGACTCTCGTCGGCTTCGTCTCGGCTCAGGGCGGGCAGCCGCAGACCGACGACGATCGCGAGCTCTTCTTCGGTGTCGCTCGGCAGTTCGTCGCCCTGTTTCCCGTGGGCTCGTTTCTGCCGGCGTTCGCGGCGTTGGTCGGCATTGTCAGAGGACCGGGTCCTGCGGCTCAGTCGGCGTCTCCGGTTTCAATGGTGGTTGGCACGTTGCTGCTTTCGGTGATCGCGAAGGAGAGCCCTTCGAGCTCGATCGCCAGATTCACGTGGCGCACGGTGACACCGGGAGGGACATCGAGGGCCATCGGCGCGAAGTTGAGGATGGCGCGAATGCCACCCGCGACCAAGTGGTCGGCCGCTTCCTGCGCTGCGACCCTCGGCGTGGCGATGATTCCCACCGAGATCGACTCTCGCTCAGCATAGTCGCGGAGCTCCTGCACCGGTCGGATCTCACAGTCCCCGATCCGCCGGCCGAGTTTGCTCGGATCCACATCGAACACGCCGACGATCGCGAAGCCCTGGTTCGGGAACTCAGGGTACGAGATGAGCGCCGAACCCAGCCGCCCGGCTCCCACCACGACCGTCTTCCAGGTGCGATCGAGCCCCAGGATCCCGGTGAGCGCCGTCCGCAGATCGCCCACGTCGTACCCGCGTCCGCGCACCCCGAAGTTCCCGAAGAAGGACAGATCCTTTCGAACCTGCGCGGAGGTGAGCCCGCCGAGCTCCGCCAGTCTTTCCGAGGAGACGGTGTGGGTGCCGTCCGACTGGATGTCTCTGAGGATTCGGAGGTATGATGAAAGTCTACGGACGGTGGAATCCGAGACCTTCCGCGGGCTTGACATGCGGCGGGCCGTCCTCGAAAGTCGGACAAACTCCTGCGCTGAATAACTCAAGCGCAAGCTATCAAACCCCTGGAAGAGGTGTCAACGTGCCCACTTCCGGGCGGGAGCTCCTGATGATCACCTCATCTTACATTCGGGTCGCCGTGCTCGCTTCGGTGCTCACCGTGGCCGCGGAGAGACCGGGCGAGGCCGCCGTCATCAACGTACCGGAGGGCTTCGAAACGATCACCGAGGCGCTCGAGGGAGCGGAGTGGGGGGACACGATCCTTGTGGGACCGGGCATCTACAAGGAGTCGATCGTCCTCACGGACCAGGCTGGCGACGGCGTCATTCTCAAGTCCACGAACGGCCCTGGCGAGACGACGATCGCCTACGGTGAGGTCGCGAGTGTCAACGAAGCCGTGGTTACGTTTCAACGGTGCACGAACTCCACTCAGCTCATCGGCTTCTCAATCGACGGGCGAGGCACGGCCAAGCGGGGCATTCTGGCGAACTCCGAGAGCAAGCCGGTGCTGACCGACCTCGTCATCGAGGGGGCCGACTACGGAATCGCGTCGCACCGCAGCTCGTATCCCTACGTCCTGGACGTGACGATCCGCAAATCATCCATCGCCGGTCTGTTCATTCAGGGTGGCTCCGCCGACGTGAAGGGTTGCACGTTCACGGCCGGCGAGAAATTCGGCGTGTACATCCGAGGCACCGCCGACCCCGTCCGGCTGCGCGATTGCCGTATCACGGACAACGGTCAGGTCGGCGTGCAGGCGACCGACGGCGAGTTCGCCGTCGAGGGCGGCGTGGTCTCCGGAAACGGAGACACGGGCTTGATCCTTCAGGACGTCTCGCCCCTCGTCTCCGGTGTGACTATCGAGGGACACGCGAACATCGGCATCGTGATGGAAGCGTCTTCGGCCACCATTCAGAACTGCACGATTCGAGAGAACGGCTTCGGCGCCGTGGTCTCGATCGAGGGAGAGCCGAAGATCTCCAGCTGCACGTTCGAGAACAACCCTTCGTACCACGTCGGCATCGAAGGCGACGCGAATCCCACGATCGGTGGCACCCTGTTGCTCGCAAACCGCTTCGTCGGCGAGGCGAGCTTCAGCGTGCAGTCTTCTTCGTCCCAGCGAGTGGTAGCGACCCAAAACTACTGGGACAAGCCCTGCGCTCCGAAGGACATCTTCCAGGTGACCGGCGGCGGACGCTTGATTCGGAAGCCGTGGGCCTCGCCCGACCTCGAGCGGGAATTCGACGACTGCACCGCGGCGCGGAAGTACCACAAGAAGTGGAGGGAAGGGAAACTGCCGACCTCCCCACCGGAGGCGATCGCCCAGGCCGAAGCCGAGGCCGCGAAAGCCGCGGCCAAGGCGAAGCGGCGAGCGGAGCGCGAAGCCGCGAGAGCGGCGGCGGAAGCCGCGAAAGCCGAGGCCGGGGGAGAGAGCGAGAACGGCGGCTAGCGGGTTCTAACTCGCCGGCGGGCTCTCTCTACTTGTCCGGCTCCGATGTGACGACCCGGGCCACACTCACGACGCGGTCGCCCTCGTCTGGTTTCATGAGCCGGACACCCTGCGTGTTTCGCCCGATCTCCGCGATGCTCTCCACCGACATGCGGATCACGATGCCTTTCTGCGAGATCAGCATGATCTCGTCCGCGGGGACGACTTGCTTGATCTCGATCAGGGCGCCGTTGCGCGACGTCGCCCGGACGGTGATGATGCCCTTCCCGGCGCGGTTCGTGATGCGGTAGTCCTCGAGCTTGGTTCTCTTACCGTAGCCGTTCTCGGTCACCACGAGAATGGCGGGGTTGGTGTCCGGCTTGACGCACACCATCCCGACGACCTTCTCGCCGCCTTCGGTCTCGACCCCCCGGACGCCGCGAGCCGCTCGCCCCATGGGCCGCACATCTTTCTCTCGGAAACGGATCGCCTTCCCGCCGGATTTCGCCAGCAGGACGTCGTGGCCTCCGTCGGTGATCGAGGCGCCGATCAGCCGGTCACCTTCATCGAGGGCGCACGCGATGATGCCCGTGCGCCGCGGCCTCGAGAACTCCGTGAGGAACGTCTTCTTGATGACACCGCCCGCCGTCGCCATCACGACGAAGTGATCCTCCGTGAACTCGCGAACCGGCACGTAGCTGCAGACCTGCTCGCCTTTTTGCAGCGGCACCAGATTCACGATTGCCTTGCCCCGCGCGGTCCGGCCGCCCTCTGGGACCTCGTGGACCTTGAGCCAGTACAGGCGACCCAGGTCCGTGAGGAAGAGGATGTACTGGTGCGTATTCGCGATGAACAGATGCTCGACGAAATCGTCGTCGCGCGTCTTCGCCCCCGTGATTCCGCGCCCGCCACGCCCCTGCCGGCGGTAGGTGCTGACCGGCAGCCGCTTGATGTACCCGAGGTGACTGATCGTGATGACCATGTCCTCCTCGGCGATGAGGTCCTCCACCTCGAACTCGCCCGAGGAGTCGACGATCTCCGTGGCCCGCTCGTCTCCGAACGTCTTCCGGATCTCGCTGGTCTCTTCTTGTACCACGCTGAGAATGTTCGCCCGTGACGAGAGAATGGTCTTGAGCCGCTCGATCGTCTGGAGGACCTCCTTGTACTCCTCGTCGATCTTCTCGCGCTCGAGACTCGTCAGGCGACCGAGGCGCATGTCGATGATCGCCTGCGCCTGCACGTCGCTCAATCCGAACTCGGCCATCAGCGCTTGCTTGGCGGCCTCCGGGGTCGAAGACGCGCGAATGGTCTTGATCACCGCGTCGATGTTGTCGAGCGCGACCTTCAGACCCTCCAGGATGTGGGCCCGGGCCTCCGCCTTCCGCAGCTCGAACTCGGACCGGCGCCGCACCATGTGGACGCGGTGCTCGATGAACTCCGAGATGACTTCCCGCAGAGTGAGCACCTTCGGGCGGGCGTTCACGAGCGCGAGCATGATCACCCCGAAAGTGACCTGCAGCTGGGCGTGTTTGAAGAGTTGGTTCATCACGACGCTCGCGTTCGCGTCGCGCTTCATCTCGATGACGATACGCATGCCGTCGCGATCGGATTCGTCGCGAAGATCCGAAATCCCCTGGATCCGGCCGTCGCGAACGAGGTCCGCGATCGTCTCCATGAGCGACGACTTGTTCACGGCGTACGGAATCTCCGTGACGATGATGGCCTCGCGGTTGTTCTTGTAAGCCTCGATGGTCGCGCGCGCCCGCAGCACGAGGCGACCACGCCCCGTCAAGTAGGCGTTCCGGATGCCGCTGCGACCGTAGATGATCCCCCCGGTCGGGAAGTCCGGACCGGTGACGATGGTCAGGAGGTCCTCGTCCGGCAGCTCCGGATTCTCGATGAGCGCGGATATTGCGGCGCAGATCTCCTTCGCGTTGTGGGGCGGAATGTTCGTCGCCATACCGACGGCAATGCCCGATGAGCCGTTCACGAGGAGGTTCGGGAACTTGCCCGGGAATACCGTGGGCTCTTCCTTTGTCTCGTCGTAATTCGGTACGTACGCCACAGTGTCCTTTTCCAGGTCCGCCATGAGCTCGACAGCCGCGCGCGTCAGGCGCGCCTCCGTGTAACGCATGGCGGCCGGCGGGTCACCGTCCACCGAACCGAAGTTCCCCTGGCCGTCCACGAGCGTGTAGCGCAGGTTGAAGCCCTGCGCCATACGCACGAGCGTGGGGTAGATGACGGCTTCGCCGTGCGGATGGTAGTTCCCCGACGCATCGCCGGCGATCTTCGCGCACTTTCGGTGGCCCGACCCCGGATTGAGGTTCAGGTCGTTCATGGCCAGCAGGACACGGCGCTGCGATGGTTTGAGGCCATCCCGGGCATCGGGCAACGCCCGGGAAACAATCACCGACATCGAGTAATCGATGTACGACGACTGCATCTCGTCTTCGATGTCGATCGGTATGACCCTGTCCCGCCCGATTCCGCTTGGCATCCGACCCCTCTGGTTTCTTTAGATCAGATCGAGGTTGCGAACCTGGTCCGCGTGCTTCTCGATGAACTCTCGCCGCGGCTCCACCTGCTCGCCCATGAGAACGGTGAAGATGTCATCCGCGACTTCGTGGTCTTCGAGGCGAACCGACCGTAGCGTCCGCCGCTCGGGGTCCATGGTGGTTTCCCAGAGCTGGCCGGGATTCATCTCGCCGAGACCCTTGTAGCGTTGGATATGGACGCTGCGCGCGCCCTTTCCACTTTGGTTCATGCGCTCGACAGCACGGTCCTTCTCTTCGTCCGAAAAACAGTAGACCTCTTCTTTGCCCTTCTTCACGCGGTACAGAGGCGGGGTCGCGATGTAGAGGTGACCGTTCTCGATGAGCTGCGCCATCTTCCGGTAGAAGAACGTGAGCAGGAGCGTGCGGATGTGCGATCCGTCCACGTCGGCGTCCGTCATGATGATGACCCGGCCGTACCGGAGCTTGGCCATGTCGAACTCGTCGGTGATTCCCGTCCCGATCGCGGTGATCATCGCGCGGATCTCTTCGTTCGCGAGCATCTTGTCGACACGCGCCTTCTCTACGTTCAGGATCTTGCCCCGGATCGGGAGAATGGCCTGGAATCGGCGGTCGCGTCCCTGCTTCGCCGTGCCCCCCGCCGAGTCACCTTCTACGATGAAGACCTCGCAGTTGTCGGGGTCGGTGATCGTGCAGTCCGCCAACTTGCCCGGTAGGCTCGAGTTCTCGAGGGCGGTCTTCCGGCGGGTGAGTGCGCGCGCCTTGCGAGCCGCTTCGCGCGCGCGGTAGGCGGCGATCGATTTCTCGACGATCCGCTTGGCGACGGCCGGCTGCACCTCGAGGAAGTCGCCGAGGCGGTCGCCCACCGCCTGCTCGACGATTCTCTTCACGTCCGAGTTGCCGAGCTTGGCCTTCGTCTGACCTTCGAACTGTGGTTCGCTGAGGTTCACCGAGACGACGGCCGTCAGGCCTTCGCGCACGTCCTCGCCGCTGATCGACGTGAGCTTGTCCTTGCCGCTGCCCTTGAAGAGGTTGTTCTTCGTGGCGTAGTTGTTCAGCGTCCGCGTCAACGCCGCCTTGAATCCCGCAAGGTGTGTGCCACCTTCCACGGTTCGGATGTTGTTCGCGAACGAGAGGATGTTCTCCTGGTAGGCGTCGTTGTACTGGAGCGCGATCTCCACCACGGTGCTCTCTCGATCCACTCGGAAGTGGATGGGACTCTTCGAGAGCGTCGTCTTCGCGTGGTTCATGTGGGACACGAACTCCGAGAGCCCACCTTCGTAATGGAACTCGTGGGACTTCCCGGACCCCTCGTCCACGATCGAGATCGTGACGCCGCTGTTCAGGAACGCGAGCTCGCGGAGCCGCGAGGACAGGGCGCCGAAGTGGAACTCGAGCGTTTCGAATATCTCCGAGTCGGGCATGAACGAGACTTTCGTTCCCGTCGTGTCGGTCTCGCCGCCGGTCTTGAGCTCCGTCGCGGCGACTCCACGCTCGAACCGCTGCTCATGGATCTTACCGTCACGCTTGACCTCGACCTCGACCCATTCAGACAGACCGTTCACGACCGAGACGCCCACGCCATGCAGTCCGCCCGACACCTTGTACGCCTCGGAATCGAATTTCCCGCCGGCGTGTAGGGTGGTCATGATCACTTGAAGGGCCGAGCCTCCCTCGGTGTGCTCTCCGACCGGAATGCCTCGGCCGTTGTCGGTGACCGACACGGATCCGCTCTCGTGCAGCACGACGTCGATCCGGTCGCAGTGGCCGGCCAGGACTTCGTCGATCGAGTTGTCGACCACTTCATAGACGAGGTGATGGAGGCCATCGGGCCCGGTCGACCCGATGTACATCGCCGGGCGCTTGCGGACACCTTCCAGTCCTTTGAGGACCTGGATGTCTTCGGCTCCGTAGGTGTTCTCGTTCTTCTCGCGGGTATGGGTATTCTCTTCTCTCACTTCGGTCACGAAATCTCCTACCGCTTCGTCACGGGGGCCACGCCGCTGCGGGCCCCGTGGCGTCGTCCCCGTTTACTCCCGGCGTGAAAGCTCTCGCCGGTAGCGCTCGGCGTCGAACGGCTCGTACGCCGGGCCCGTGGGGTAGGGTGACGCGTCGGGTTCGACCGAACCGGATTCTCCCGACGCCGGGCCGTCCTGCGCATGCTCCTGCGAAACTCGTGGTGCCACGGCGGCCTCTCCACCGTGCTCGACGAGTGAAGAGAGCTGCGCATCCGACTCCAGGAACACGATCTCCCGTGCGGCTCGTCGTCCCGCCGCTTCGTTGAACTTCGCGAGAATGGTGTCCTTGTGGAACGTCAGTTCCTGCCGGAGCGCCGACCCGTTCGCGACGACGAACAGGCGCCCTCCGGCCAGCCGCATGGGACGGGTCTTCTTGGCAATGTGGGGACCGACGAGATCCGGCCAGCATTCCAGTGCGTGAACCTCGCCGAGCCTGCGGCCCAGGGTTTCACGACCATCTCGACCGCCCAGCCACGCCCCAACCCGTTGCACCCGATTCCCCCTCCTCAGTTCCCGGCGTAGGCCGGGCCCCCCCACCGGTGTCGGGGCTGTCATCCTCCGAGGACCTCTCAAGATACGCGTTTTTCGTATTTCGGGGGTGTCTTTTTTTGCCCGTGAGCGGCGGCAAGTGACCCCCCACCGGCCGATCTGGTCGTCCCGACACTCCCGGCCCAGACCCCTGTCACCCGGAGGCGTCAGGGGGCAACGCCGACGTTTCGGTCATCTCCGAACGGACGGTGCCCGTGCGCACCTGGTGTACGTGGAACCGGCGCTCTCGCAACTCTCCGAGCCACCCCTCTTGCGCCGTCGCCAGGAAGATCTGCCCCTCGCCCTCCACCCGGGCGAGGAACTCCTCGGCCGCGCGCCGATCGAGGATCGCGAACATCTCGTCCACGAGCAGCAACGGTGGCGCGCCCATCGCGGTCCGGACGAGATCCGCCTGCGACAGCTTCAAGAACATGGCCGAGAGCTGCTGTTGCCCCAGCGAGCCGAAGCGCCGGAGCTCCCGGCCGCCGAGCTCGAGGAGCATGTCATCCGTATGCGGGCCGGCCGTCGTATAGCCCACGGCCTCGTCCTTGGTCACCGTCCGGGCCAGTGTCGCCGCGAACGCCGGCTTCGGATCGTCGCCGTCCCAGCGGACGCCCGGCTGATAGCTCGCCCCGACCGGTCCGGCGCCTCCGAACGCATCACGCGTGATCACCGCGATCGTCTCGGCGAGCTGTTCGATCAGCTCCCGACGACGCATCAGGAGTTCCGAGCCGAGCTGGACGACCAGGTCGTCCCAGGGTTCGCGCGCCCGCGCTGCTCCGTCGCGACCCCGCGCACTCATGAACGATCGAAGAAGGGTCTCGTTACGCTGCTTCAGCGCTCGCTGGTACTCGCGGAGGAGCTGCAAGTACTCGGGTGAAAGTTGACACCCGATCAGATCGAGGAACTTTCGACGCGATCGTGCGCCTTCCTGCACGAGCTCGACGTCCGACGGAGCGAAGGATACGACCTTGATCGCGGCGAGCAGATCCGACGCGCGGGCCGGCTCCCTGTCGAGGAGCACACGCTTCGGTTCCCCTTCGTCGACGATCACCTCCACGCGCAATGCATGCCCCGGGGTGTCCGGCTCGAGACGTGCCCCCACGCGAAACCCCCGCTCGCCGTGACGGATCATCGGTTGGTCGCGAGACGCCCGCTGCGAACTCCCCGTCCCGAGCAGGTGGATCGCCTCGAGAATGTTCGTCTTGCCTTCGCCGTTCCCGCCGAGGAACAGATGATGACCCGGGTCGAGTGCGAGCTCGAGTGATTCGTAGTTTCGGAAGCTCGTCAGAGAGAGGTGAGCCAGTCGCATGTTTCCCGTCTCACCTCAGGATCTCGCCGCCGGTGAATACCCGCCCGGCACCAAGCTCTTCATAGTGAACGAATACGTTGCCCGGCTCGATCCCCATCGTCGCCGCCACGGCGTCACCCACGACGCGGAGGACTCGGGCGATCTCTTCCGGTGAACGGCCGCCTGCCGCCTGGATTCGAACGAGCGGCGGATGCGTCTCTCGAGGCTGTTCGACGGGCGCCGCGCTACCTTCCACATACCGGCCGGCGGGGAGTGTCTCCCAGGTCGCCCACACTTCAGGCTCCTCGACACCGATCGCCGACGCGAGCTCGCGACAGATGCGGGCGAGAGCCACTGAGGTATCGAACGGCTCGGCCCGCGGCAGAGAACGGATCTGGATGATCGGCACGTCCGGCCAGCCGCGCGCGCTAGTCCACGAGCCGCAGCGGCATGATCAAACAGAGATAGTTCTCGTCTTCTCCCTGCTCGAGTGGCTCGATCAGGCCCGCGTTCAGCGGCGTGCTGAAAGACATCAGGACGTCTTCGGTGTCGACGTTTCGCAGGATCTCCCCGAGGTACTGAGCGTTGTAGCCCATGTCGGTTTCGTCACCGCCGTATTGCGCCTCGATCTCTTCCGACGCCTCCCCGATGTCCTGCGTTCTCGCCGACAACACCATGAGGTCACGCTTCACCGACACCCGAACTTGATGCGTGAGGTTGTCCGCCAACAAGCTCACGCGCCGCAAGGCATCGACGAACGCTTCCTTCTTCGCGACGACCTTCTTGTCATTCTCCTTGGGAATCACGTCTTGGTACTTCGGAAAGGGCCCTTCGATCAGCCGCGTGAACAGTACGGTCCGCCCGCCACGAAAGATCGCGTGGTCCTCCGCGAGCTTGACCTGGACGCTGTCGTCCTCGCCGTCGGGAGACAGGCGGATAATCTGGTTGAGCGCCTTCGTGGGGACGATGATCTCGCGCTTGGCTTCGATGGACAACTCGACCGGAATGCTGATGCGGGCCAGACGATGACCGTCGGTACCGACCATGGCCATCGAGTCACCGGCCACTTCCCAGAGCACACCGGTGAGTGCCCGCCGCGTCTCATCCTTCGAGACACAGAACACGGTCTTCTGAATCGCTTTCTTGAGCGTGTCCGCCGGCAGCGCCATTCCCTTCTTGAAGCCAAGCGGCGGGATCTTCGGAAACTCCTCTGCTCCCATGCCGAGGATCCGGAAGTTCGCACGGCCGGCCGTGATCAGCGCGTTCGCCTTGTGAACATCGAGCTCGACTGACGCTGTCGGATCGAGCTGGCGAACGATCT
>JALGZO010000020.1 GCA_025774865.1 bacterium
GCCCTCGGGGTCGCCGCCCCGGGCGCGGCGGATCCAGTCGCTCTCCTCGACCCGGCGTGCCTCGGTCGCGTCCGCGGCGTCGGCGCGGTCCCCTCCGGCGACGCCCATCGGAAGACGCAGCGGCAGCGCCCACAAACGGAAGGGTAGCGACTGGACGTTCGCCATCATGTCCTCTTGGACGCGGCCGGGACGCGGCCGGTTTCACTTTCTTGCGTCGATGCTGATTTTCCTGAAACCGGGCTCCGAACGCCAGGGTCGAAAGAGGCGAAACCACGAAGGCCGGGCGGCCCCGCGCCGCCTCCGAGCCCTGGAAAGGAGCTTTGGCATGCAGATCTTCGACGCCCTCCCCTTTGTCTTCTTCCTCTCGATCCCGATCGTGGCGATCATCGGCGGAATCACGATGGGGATCATCCGGACCCTTTCGCGTCAGCGGCTCGTCGAGCTGGCCCAGAAGGAGCGAATCGCCGCGATCGAGCGGGGGGTGGACCCGGCCAAGCTGCCGCCGATGGAGCTTCCCGTGGGGCTTCTCGGCCGGCAGCCGGGGCTCACCTTCGAGCAGAAGGCGCTGAATCGATCCAACGGACTGATGATCGGCGGCCTCGTGACCACCGGGTTCGGCATCGCAATGAGCATCATGATCGGCGTGCTCGAGTCGGATCCCGGATCGTGGGCGCCCGGCCTCCTCTTCGTTTTCGTCGGG
The DNA here is from genome assembly GCA_025774865.1 of bacterium. GTDB lineage: Bacteria > ARS69 > ARS69 > ARS69 > ARS69 > JALGZO01. The sequence continues at coordinate 701 of JALGZO010000020.1, forward strand.
ATCGCGCTTATGATCTCGTCTCGAGTCGGTCGCCCCAAGCCGGAAGAGGTTCGGAGGTCGGTCGAGGAGCGGAAGGCCCCGAATGGAGTGTCCGTCTCGAGTTCGGCGGATCGCCGGAGGAGTCGCGGTGGGGCTCGCGTCCGGACTCCTGACGATCGCCGGAGCGCAAGCGGCCCCCGGCATCGAGGGTCGCCCCGCGCCCTCCTGGGATGGCGTTCGAGAATGGTACAACTTGCCCGACGGCGTCGAGGCGCTCGACATCTCCGACTACCGCGGGCGCGTTCTCTACCTCTACGGATTCCAATCCTGGTGTCCCGGCTGCCATCGGCACGGGTTCCCGACGCTCCGCGCCGTGTCGGAAGCCTTTACCGAAGAGCCCGGCGTCGCGTTCGTGGCGATCCAGACCGTGTTCGAGGGCTTCGGCACGAACACGTCGCCGAAGGCGCTCGCCACGGTACAAAAGTACGAGCTCGACATTCCCGTCGGTCACGACCCCGGCCCGAAGGGCGGTCGCTCCACGATCCTCGATCGCTACCGCACGGGCGGCACGCCGTGGACGATCGTGATCGATCGCGGCGGGCGCGTCCGCTACAACGCGTTCTCGATCGACGCGGAGCAGGCGGTCGAGCTGATCGAGCGGCTTCTGGCGGAAGAGCCGCCGGTGACGGAGGTCGACGGGTGACGCCCGGCCGCGGCATGTACGGGGACCACGCCGATCTCTACGATCTCATCTATCACCACAAGGACTACGACGCGGAGGTGGCGCGCCTCGTCGAGCTTCTCGGCGAGGAAGGGGTCGGGGAATCGTCGCGGCTGTTGGACGCGGCGTGCGGCACGGGTGAGCACCTCCGACGTCTCGCGAACCGCTTCGACGTGACGGGACTCGACCTGAGCGAGGCGATGCTCGCGATCGCCCGCGGCAAGGTCCCCGATGCTCCGCTCCTCCGGGACGATCTCGAGAGCTTCCGGGTCGACCACCCGTTCGACGCGGTGCTCTGTCTCTTCTCCTCGATCGGATACCTTGTCGGCGAAGACCGGCTCCGTGCCGCCTCCGACTCCTTCGCGAAGGCGGTGCGTCCGGGCGGTGTGCTCATCGTCGAGCCGTGGATCGCGCCGGAGCAGTTCCGGCCGGGCCACGCGTTCCTCGACACCTACTCGTCGGACGACGTCAAGATCGCGCGCGCGTCCTACTCCGTGGTCCGAGACGACATCTCGGTCATCCAGTTCCGATGGATCGTGACCCGGGCAGGGCGGGGGATCGAGTCGTTCGAAGAGTCCCACGAGACCTGGTTGTGCTCGCGCGACCGGATGGCAGCGATCTTCGAGGACGCGGGGTTCGAGACCCGCTTCGAGCCGGACGGATTGATGCGGGAACGCGGCCTCTTCGTGGGGCGGAAGCGTCCCTAGAGGGCGTCGTCACGATTCCGGGCGACCTGCGTAGACCAGGCGTGGGGCTGGAAGCGTTCGCGGTGCCCCCTCCGAACCCGCTATGATGGTCTTCCACGCCGTGCCGAGGAGGCCGCACATGATTCGTTTTCCTCTCGCCGTCCTGTCGGTCGCGGGGCTGGCGGCCATTCCGATGGCCGCGCTCGCCGTGACGCACACCGTGAACCAGGTCAATCTGACGTTCGTGCCGGACGATCTGACGATCGAAGTCGGGGACACGGTGGAGTGGATCTGGTCCGCCGGAGGTCACACCGTGACGAACGGGGTGCACCCGGACAGCGCGGATACCGGCACCCTCTTCGACGAACCGCTGGACGTGCTCAATCAAACGGTCTCGTTCACGTTCATGAGCGAAGGGGACGTGCCCTACTTCTGTCGCCCGCATTTCATTTTGGACATGAACGGGATCATCCGGGTGCGGCAGCTGACGCCGGTGCGCGAACCGGTCGAGGCGTTGACCTGGTCGCGCGTCAAGGACCTCTACCGCTGATATAGAGCGACCTACGTCAAGCCCGTAGTTCGATTCACTGTTCCTTCCAAGGAGGCAGAAGCGGAGCTGGGCTCTTCGACGACGAGTCAGTCTGATATTCGCGGGCCGAAACCGCATGACCGTGAACCGTCTAGGAGTAGCCCCTGTCTAGCGTCGCGGGCTCGGGATGGACTCCCTACCGCATAGCGGTATCGGGGACCTCCAGATCGTGCCAGCTCCGCTTCGTGTCCTCCTTGTTTCCTTTCGTTCAGGCAGCTTGCTGGCGAGCTCGCCGCCGGCATTCCACCAGCACTTCCCACACGAAGGCGACGAGCTCTCGCGCCACCGCCGTCGTCACCTTCATTGGCATCATCCCGCGCAGTTGAAGTGCCCACGATCGCTTGTGCAATCGGTGCAGGGCACGATCGGCGATCCCGATCGCCCACACCGGTTGGCCGCGTCGGCGACGCTTCAGGGACTCTCCCACCCGCGGACGCCCTCGGTAGTACTTCGCCACCTGTCCCAGCGCCCAGCGAGCATAGCGGTTCCCGGCTTTCGTGATCGAGCCGCGCGACTCGCGATCAGCCGATTGATGCACGCTGGGAGTCAGACCGAAGTAACTCATCATCTCCCTTGGATGAGGGAAGCGCTCCGCGTTGAAGATCTCCGTCACCAGCGTCAGCGCCATTGCAGTGTCGATCCCGCGGAAGCACCGAAGGGCACCCACCTCCACTGCGTGGACATCCTCCTGGGCGAGCTTCTCCATCGATTCCATCAATCGTCGTCGTCGATCCTCGAGCTCGGCGAGCCCGGCCAGGTACTCTTCGAAGATCACTGTGTCCTTCCAGGACGCGAAGCGCTGAGCACGAAGCCAGACCCGGTGCTTTCCGATCCAGTGCGAACCGTCCCGGTAGATCCGGCCGCGACGGATCAGAAACTTCAGGATGTGGTGCCGCTTCCGGGTCGCCTCCTCACCCACCCGGTGGTACGTCCGAACCAGGTCGCGCGAAGACTCCGAATCCTCCCCCGGGATCGCGATCGCCCGAAGTTCGTCCGCCCTGTACAAGTGAGCCAGCTTCCGGGCGTCGATTGGATCGGTCTTCACCCGCTGACCACTCCGGCGCGGGGTCAGGGAAGGAGCCACCACCTCCACCACTACCGGCCCCATCGACTCCAGCCGCCGCATCAAAGCGAACCCGTTCGGACCCGCCTCATAGCA
>JALGZO010000021.1 GCA_025774865.1 bacterium
CGGGCCAAGAACAGGGCGTCGCGCGCCGTCTCGAGCAGGGCGTGCGACGCCATGATGCCGCCGATCAACGCGCCCGCCGCGTACGTCTGCCGGCGCTCGCCCGGGCGGATCAGCTCAAAAGGATTCAGGGATCTCTCCTCACGTGGCGGGGGATGATAGCACCGGCTGACGCAAGACGGGCGTTCGCCGAGGCCGCTTTCTAAGCGCTTGTCGCCGCCGTACGGCCGGCGCTAGTCTTCCGGGCTGAAGCGCCTCGGCGATCGGCCGGGAGCTGCGGCTTCCGGAGGGGGGGACGACGTGGGCCAGGGCTCGCTCCGCGGCGAATCGGCAGGTCCGACGCTCCTCGTCTTCGGATCGATCGCCGCACTCCTCTCCGCATGCGGTGAGCCCTCCGACGTTCTCTCGACGCTCGGCCCCGACGAGATCGCCGTTGCCTCCATTCATCCGGTTGATGAGAAGCTTCGCCAGGGCTCGTCCATCCGGGTGACGTTCTCGCGCGACCTCGCCCCCGAAGACGTCGGACTCGACACCTACCTGGAGGAGCCGCCCGCCTCGCTCGAGCCGCTGGTCTCCGGCATCTGGAAGTGGTCCGAGAAGTCCGTCCTCGAGTTCGTCCCCGACGAGGATTACCTCCCGGCGACCCCCTACAAGCTTCGAATCGACCCTGCCCTCGGGAAGGGAGCGGGTCTTCGCTTCCGCGGTGAGAAGCTCTTCACCATCGTCTCCGAGCCTCTCCTCTTGGAAGACACCCGGCTCTTCGTCGAACCGGTGTCCGGCATGAAGCGGACATTTCGTATCAAGGGGACGTTCTCTTTCAATCTGCCCGTCGACTCCGGAGAGTTCGCCACGGCTTTCCGTCTCGATCTCGAGCGCCGCGGCAGGCTCGACTTCGAGATCGAGACCGAAGGTCTCTCGAAGCACCACTCCTTCCACTCCGTTCCCGTCGAGGCCGACGACAAAGACGAGAAGATCACGGCCTCTGTTTCCACGGACCTGCGCTCCGATTTGGGCGAGAGTCCGCTCGGCGAGAGCGCCTCCCGCACGGAGATCCTGCCCTCGTTCCGCCGCCTGGCTGTCAGTCACGTCCGAAGTGGAAGCGAAGGCGACAAGCTCGTCGTCTCGGTGCACTTCTCGAACGAGGTCGATGCCGACGAATTCGAAGCTCGCGCGGAACTCGAGCCCGCGGTGGAGGGCCTTCGCGTCGACACCCGCGGGAACGTCGTTCTCCTCTACGGGGAGTGGGAGTTCTCGCGTCGCTACACGCTGCGCCTCTCCGAGGAGCTCACGTCCGAAGACGGGATGCAGCTCACGCGTGACTATCACGGAAGCATCTACGTCGGAGATCTGCCACCGTCCATCGACATCGTCGGTGCCGGCAATTATCTCTCCGTGCGCGGCGACCGCAAGATCGGCGTCGAGACGATCAACATCGAAGAGCTCGCGATCGAAATCGACCGCATCTACGCGAACAACCTCGTCCCGTTTCTGCACGAGGGGAACCTCCGCGGCCACCGCTACAATTACAATCTCCCCCGGCACGGGTCCAACGTCTCCCGACAGGAGCTCAACGTCGCCTCGAGCGAACGCAACACCCGCATTCTCACCCCTGTCGATCTCGCCGCGCCGCTTCGCGGGGATTCCCGCGGGATCTTCCGCCTCACGGTTCGGGACGCCGACAAGCGTCAAGCCCAAACGTCGAAACTCGTGGTTGCTACGGATCTCGGAATCGTGGCGAAGCGCGCGGAGTCCGAGCTCGTGGTCGCCGTCGTGTCCATCAGCGAGCTGAAACCGCTCGCCGACGTCGAAGTCGAGGTCTTGAGCTTCAACAATCAAGTTCTCGCGACGGCGCGCTCGGACGCGGAGGGTATCGCCGTCTTTCCGGACCTCGAGCCCGAGCAGTTCCCGGCGGATCACGGCCGAAGGCCGTTCGTCATCACGGCGCGGCGCGGCGGAGATCTCGGTTTCCTCTCGTTCGATGATACCCGCACCCCCACCGGAGATCTCGACGTGGGCGGCGTCACGCAGCCGAAGGCCGGCTACCAGGCGTTCCTGTACTCGGAGCGCGGGATCTACCGTCCCGGGGATGTCGCACGGATCGCGTGGATGACGCGCGACGCGGATCTGCGCATTCCGCCCGAATTTCCGGTCACGCTCAAAGTCATAGCGCCCGACCGACGGGTCTTTCGCGAGGAGCGCGTGACCACGGGGATCCACGGGTTCGCCGAGTACACGCTCGACATCCCGGAATGGGCGCCGACCGGAACGTACTCCGTGAGCCTCCTCCTCAATCCCAAAACGACGATCGGGTCCCACGCCGTCAAGGTGGAGGACTTCATTCCCGACCGCATGAAAGTCGACCTGGCGCTGCTCGTGAACGGGGACGAGAAGGAGATCGTCGTCCCGGGCGACTCTCTCGAGCTCGGGGTCGAGGCCATGACGTTGTTCGGCCCGCCGGCGTCGGGACGCGAGGCCAAGGCGGCCGTTCGCATCGCCCGCGCGGCCGTCTCCCTGCCCGATTGGACTGGCTACACGTTCGGCGATCACGAGGAGAAGGTCGCCGCTCGCAACATCCCGCTCGGAGTGCAGGAGACCGATGAGACGGGCCGCGCGTCGTGGACGATCGTCGTCCCCGCGGTGGAAGGCTACCACGGATGGCTCCGGGCCGAAGCCGAGGTCGAGGTGACGGAGCTCGGGGGCGGTCGCGCGATCGGCGGACGGCGCTCGGTGCTCGTGTCGCCGGTCACGCACCTCTTGGGATTGAAGCGCCCGCTCGACGGCTCGAGCGATTACGAGGAGCCTGGCAAGCCGATCCCGTTCGATATCGTTCTCGTCGATCTCGAAGGCCAGCCGCGCCCGACCTCGGCCGTGGCCACCGTCTTCCGCCGAAAGTGGCGAACGGTCCTCAAGAAGGACTCTCAAGGTCGCTACCGGTACATGTCGGAGTACGACGAGGAAGAGTTCGAGACTCGAGGCCTCGAGCTGCCGGCGGCCGCCACGACCGTCGAGTTCACCGTGGATCGTCACGGGAGCTACCGTCTCCAGGTGGAGGATCCCGAGAAGGGGGCGAGATCGTCACTTCTCTTCTACGTGTACGGGTGGGGATACGCGCCGTGGGCGATGTCGGCGCCCGAAAAGGTGACGATCAAGCTCGACCGGGAAACGTACGATGTCGGCGAGGTCGCGAAAGCGCAGATCGAGGCGCCGTTCGAGGGCCTGATGCTCCTCACGGTCGAGCGCGAGAGGGTGTTCACTCGCCGGTGGGTCCGTCTCGAGTCGAACTCGGCCGTCGTCGACGTCCCCGTCGAGGGGCTGTTCCAGCCGAACTGTTACGTCGTCGCGACGCTCCTGCGCCCGCTCGATTCCGTGGAGGTGCACGCGCCGGCCCGCGCGTTCGGCGCCGTGCCCTTGACCGTCAGTCGCGCCCCAGCCGAGCTCACGATCGAGATGCAGACACCCGAGGTGATGCGCCCGCGCGGCAAGCTTCCGGTGCGGATCCGCGTACCGGAGGCCGCGGCGCAGACGATGCTCACGATCGCGGCCGTCGACGAAGGCATCCTCCAGATCACGAACTTCGCGACGCCGGAACCTCTCGAGTTCTACTTCCGGCGCCGGCGGCTCAGCGTCCAGAGTCACGACATCTGGAGCATTCTCCTTCCCGAGTTCCGCGTGCTCGCAAAGTCGCGCGCCGGCGGCGGCGCGGACGTTCGCCGCGCGAATCTGAATCCCATCTCGGTGAAACGCGTGAAGCCGGTCGCGCTCTGGTCGGGGATTTTGCCGGCGCGGCGTGACTGGCAGACGATCGAGCTCGATGTCCCCGAGTTCAACGGCGCCC
>JALGZO010000022.1 GCA_025774865.1 bacterium
CTTCCTGGAGACCGAGGTCGAGAGGATGCGTCGCTCGATGCTCGCCGGTATCGAAGCCACATGGGCCGAGCGCGAGAAGACCGCGAGCGGTGCCTACGTGGGTGAGTACGTCCGACATGTGCTGAGGGGCGAGCCCATTCCCGGCATCGACGTCGAGGTCGAGCTTTGGCGCGACTTTCTTCCGGGCGTGACCGCTGCCGAGTGCCATCAGACGTTCCAGAAGCTCGCGGGCAGCGCCGGCGTCGTCGTGGAAGCGTCACGACCCACCGGCGACGATCTCGTCGGTGAGGAGACGCTCTTGACGATTCTGCGCGGAGCCGCGGCTCGAGCTCCGGGGCCGTACGTCGACGATCTCGCCGGCGGCGCGCTGATCACGAGCGCGCTCGCGCCGGGTTCGGTCGTCGCGCGTCGAGACTTTCCCGAGGTGGGCGTCACCCAGGTGACGTTGTCGAACGGCATCGAGGTGTTCGTGAAGCAAACGACCTTCCAGGACGACGAGATCCGTTTCGTCGGTCAGACCCTCGGAGGTACCTCGGTCGTCCCCGACGAGGATCTCCCGTCGGCGGCCTTCGCGGCGTCGGTCGTGGGGGAGTCGGGATGGGGCGGACACTCCATCACCGACCTGCGGAAGCTCCTGGCCGGGAAGGTCGTCGCGGTTCATCCGTTCTTCGACCGGAGGCGCCACGGGGTGTCGGGGAGCTCCACCGTCACCGACCTCCCGACGGCACTGGAACTGTGCGTGCTCGTGATGACCGCGCCGAACCGTGACCCGAATGCATTCACGCGATTCCGCGAGAGTTTGCACGCGAGTCTCGTCAACCGCGCGAACGATCCCGCGGCGCGCTACGCCGATCGTCGCGTGGCGGTGAACACGATGGACGACCCGCGATCGCGTCCGATGACCGTCGAACGAATCGACGAGATCGATCATGAGAAGGCCGTACGCTTCTACGAGGCGAGCTTCGCGAGCCCGGGCGGCTTGGGCTTCTTCTTCGTCGGCAACGTGGATGTGGACTCGCTCGTTCCGGTCCTGGAGCGGACGATCGGCTCGCTGCCGGCGGGATCCGGCGCGCCTTCGACGTTCGTCGAGCACGAGGTTCCGTTTCCCGAGGACGCGACGCGGGAGACGGTACGCGCCGGGACCGAGCCGAAGAGTCGTACCGACCTGGCGTTTCCGTCCTACGACGGGACCGATCCACGCGAATGGCACCGGCTTCGGACCGCCGCTTCGATCCTCGCGCGTCGACTTCGCGAGAAGCTGCGCGAGGAGCAGGGAGCGACGTACGGCGTCAGCGTCGCGTACCGGCACGCGTTGATCGGATCAGCCGGCGGCAGGTTCGGCGTGGGTTTCGGCAGCGATCCGGCGGAGGCGGAGGACCTGGTCGCCGACGTGTTCGCGGAAATCGAGAATCTGCGTCGCGACGGCCCGACGGAGGAGGAGGTCCGAAAGGAGCAGGAGATCCAGTACCGGGATCTGGAGACGGCTCTGGAGCAAAACGGCTTCTGGATGGGTAGCCTCGCCGCGCTCTGGATCCGCGACCGGCCGCTCGGCGAGATGCTGAACCGTCGGGTTCGCATCGATGAGCTGACCCCGGAGTCCCTCCACCGCGTCCTGCGCGACCACCTTCCCCCCGACCGCTACACGTGGTTAGACTGGGTGCCCGAGACCGGAGAGCGCACCGACACGCCCGGCGACGAGGGCACGACCGGCGCCGGCTCCTGAACGAGAGAGGACCCGTCATGACGCAGCTCATTCGCCGAGCCTCCCGGACACTCGGCGCCGCATCGTTGATCGCGGGCGTCGTTTCTCCCGCGCTCGCCGCCGACCCGTTCGACGGGTTGCTCTCCGGCCAGGCGGTGTGTCCCGTGAGTCCGTCGGCGTCGAGCCGCCCGCCCGTGGGCACCGACCAGACCCGGGTCCCCGATGCGCCCGCTTCCGTCGCGATCGACGACCCCTTCGCGAGGGATCTCCTCTTCATGCGGTGGTTCGGGATCGTGGTCGACCCCGTCTCGGAGGAGATCCCGATCGAGATCCGCGTCAGTCACGTCGGTCTGACGATCCGGGCCGACGTAAGAGGAAGCGCCGACGAGATCTCGGTGGAGCTCCTCGATCCGAAGGGTCAGCTGATCGCCTGTGAGGAGTGTCCCGACGCCCCGGCGGTGGGAGAGGCGAAGGTCGGGCGCGGGACAACCCAGATGCCGAGCACCGATCGACCGGGCTGGGAGCTCGACCCCGGCCTCTACTCGTTCCGGGTTCGTGCGATCCCGATCGAGGGAGGCGCCGGCGGTTCCGGTCCGCTGACGGCTACCGTCACCGCGTCACTCCGCACGGATGCCGCCGTGACCGTGGAGCATCAGCTCGATCTGAATTTCATCTACCTGCCCGACTGCGGGCTGACCCCCGCGATCGTCGACACGTCCTTCCACTTCGCGCAGTTCCTCGAGCGCGCGGACGTCTGGATGGAGCCGACCGGCATCCAGATCGGACGCGTCACCCACCGGAGCCTCGATCGTCCGGAGTTCTCGGTCGTCGCGACCTGGAAAGAGGCGGGGCGGATGTTCCGGACGTCGGCGGAGGTCGGGCGCCCGCGCACGCTGAACGTCTACTGCTACGATACGACGGAGCCGGGAAGCGAACTCTCCGGGGCGGTGGGTTTCTCGGGAGGAATTCCGGGACCCGCGTTCAACGGGACCCGCGACTCGGGGATCGCCCTCAAGACGTCGCCGTTCATGAACTGCGTTCCCCCGAACGACAAGGGCTACAGCTGTCTCGACGCATATGCCTCACTCTTCGCGCACGAGGTGGGTCACTACCTGGGCTTCTATCACACGACCGAGGCCGACCTGGAGGACGAGGATCCTCTCTCGGACACCCCACGGTGCGAAGAGGCGAACCTGCGCGACTGCCCGGACTACGACTACGTCATGTTTCCGCTCATCCATCTCGCCAACTGGATCTGGAGCGGGCAACAGAATCTCATCGCGAAGACGCACCCGATCGTGCGGACCGTTCCGGTCGTAGGGTCTGAAACCGGTCGCACTCAGCGTACGGTCGCGCTCGAATCGTCGCCGAATCCGTTCCGCGAGTCGGTGAGCATTCGACAGGTCGGAGGATGGAACAAAGCTCCGCTCGGACTCTCGGTCTACGACGTGACGGGACGGCGCATACGAGAGCTCGCGCCGGCGCCGGAGTCGGTGACCTGGGACGGTCGGGACGAGAACGGGCGCGCGGTTCCCGCCGGTGTCTACTTCGTCCGCGCTCGCCAGGGGGTTCGCGCCGAGAATCTCCGAGTCGTCAAGCTCAGGTGACGACGCGTCGGATTGCGTGGGTCGCGACGCTCCTGGTCCTCGGCGCGGGCTGCGCTCGTGAGCCGGAGGAGGGTTCGGCGGATTCGTCGACGGACCCGGCGGGGGCCCCTGCCGTTTCGGCGGCAGCCCCCGTGTTGCCGCTGCGCCACTCCTACTTCCCTCGTCGCGAGGACGTGGATTACTGGGAGACGATCCCGCGCACTCACTCGGCCCCGCAGTTCTTCCTCCAGGTTCATCCTCGAATCAAGACGCCGGCCGAGGGCCCGTGGATCGCTACCTTTTCCGATGAGACGGGTGGCGTCTTGACCCGCCTGCCGGGCCTCCGGGTCGACGTCGCGACCGGCAACTTCCTCTTCCTCTGCTCACGGCGGCAGTTCCCTCCGGGTGACTGGACCCTCTCGCTCGAGGTGATGGAGGGGGGGCTCGCCGGCTCGGAGCCGCAGCAGGTCTTCCGTTTCCGAGTGGAGTAGGGGGGCTAGGTCCCGAAACCGGGGGGCGCATCCGAAGCGAAACGGATGGTCGA
>JALGZO010000023.1 GCA_025774865.1 bacterium
CACGCCACCTTCGGCCTGGGCGAGGTGCGATGGGGCCTGGTTCCGCTGGGCGGCACCCACATCCGGCTCCCGCGCCAGATCCCCTGGGCCATCGCGATGCAGCTCCTGCTCACGGGCAAGAGCATCGACGCCCAGCGCGCCTACGAGGTCGGCCTGATCAACGACGTCGTTCCGGCGACCGAGCTCATGCCCACCGCCCTCGCGCTGGCGGAGAAGCTGTGCAAGAACGGCCCCCTGGCCATGAAGACCGCCAAGGAGATCGCCGTCCGCGCCCTCGGGCTCGAGTCGGGCTTCGTCCTCGAGAAGGCCCTCGGCGCCCGCGTCCTGGCGTCGGAGGACGCCAGGGAAGGCCCGCGCGCCTTCGCCGAGAAGCGCCCGGCGAAGTTCACGGGGCGCTGAAGAGGCCCCCGCCCGCGGAGCTCGGCACGCTGACGCGCACATCCGCTTCGGTCGTATGGCCCGCCGCGTCGCCGGCGGTATAGACGAGCGTGTAATCCCGCGCCTCCCCCCGCCGCCCCTTCTCCGCGCGCAGCATGAGCTCGAAGTCCGGCGTCCCGACGACCGCGCCCTGGATGTCCGGATCCGAATGGGAGCCGCCGGACGACCCCTCCCCCGGGCTGCTCGCCACTGAAGTCAGAACGACGAAGGGCGTCGCGTCGCAGGCTTCGTGCGCGATCGCGCTGACATGCACGGTCTGGAGGCGGTGATCGGGGGGCCAGAGAAGCTCGGGATCGACCGACAGCGCGAGGCTCGGCGGAAGGGTATCGGCCACCTGGTGTGTCACCGTGGATGTCGCCGTTTCGCCCTCGCGGTCCGCCACCTCGAGGGTCATCACGCTGGCCCCTAGCGGCAGGGACACCTCGACGACCTCCCCTTCGCCGAGCAGCTCCTCCTCGGGCCCGCCGCGGTCGCGCCACCACGTGAAGGAGACGATGTCGTCGCGGGATCCCGGGCGCGAGTTCCCGTCGTGCGAGCCGCTGCCGTCCAGCACGGCAACCGCCCCACCCCCATCGCACTCGAAGGCCCGCGCGAAACCCGCATCCGCCACCGGCGGGACATTCCTGGAGATCCGTTCCAGCGGCGTCGATGCACCGCCGCTCTCGGTCACGACGAAGATCGCCCTGCGCGTGGCACCGATGAAGCGGCCAGGGTACTCCACCGGGAAGGTCTCGGTCGCTTCGAGCGTTGGGAGGTCCCGAATCGTCACTTCCCGGATGCACGGGGAGTGGCTCGACGAGCAACCCGACGACTCGAAGGAGGTGGCGCGACCCGAGTCCGCATCGAAGAAGAGATCCTCGATGACGCGGTCCGAAACCGATCCCTGATAGATCATGTCCTCTTCGCGGGTCGCACCCGCTGCGCTGAAGGAGTCACCGGCGCGGGTCACCAGCACGTCGCCGAGGGGGCTCGGCCAGGCCGTCCCGCGGATCCAGTGGTCGCCGAGATCGAGCGAGCTCCAGCGATAGTAGACGCCGCCTTCGGTCGGGATGTCGTAGCGGTAGAGGGTCCTGGACGAGATCTCGGTTCCCGCGTACAGGATCGTCTGGGTCGGGTGCAGGGAGATCCGCACGCCCTTCCGATGACTCGACGTCGGGCCGAGCTCCGCGCCGGTTGCACCGTCGTACGAATGCATCCCGATACGGTTCCCCGACCCCCCGGCGACGATCAAACGGCCGTCGTCGGTGGCCACCAGGTCCGCGGGATCCTCGTCGATCCAGTACTGGGCTTCCTCGGTCAGGGTGTCCAGATCGATGCGGGCGATGTAGCCCTCGTGGTCTTCCTCCCAGTAGCGCCAGTGGGGGCGGGTCAAGAGGGCCACGTAGAGCGTCGATCCGTCGGGCGTCATCGCGAGCGACTCGGTCCTCCAGTCGAAGTCGAACTCCCGAATCACGAAGCGCGTCTGGAGATCGACCGCGTAGAGCTTCCGTTTCTCCCGACTGGTCGCGTAGAGGCGCTCCCGCTCGGCATCGAATACCGCGTCCGTCACCGGGAAGGGGAGCGCATACCGCGGCTCGGCATCGGGCGTGCCGGGGTCGGCCTCGAAGGCCACATCGAAGGAGATCGCGCGGTCGGCGACGAGGCCGTAGGAATCGCGAACCTGGACCCGGACCGCCTTCGTCCCCGCGACCTCGTACTGCTCCGAGCGCGCCGCTGCGGGAGCGAAAGCGGTGTCCCACACGCCGTCGTCATCGAGGTCCCAGCGATAGACGAGCGCCTCGTTCGCGTCCTCCGGATCACTGCTCGCCGAGGCGTCGAGCCCGAACGCATCGCGGGTCGTCCCCCCGGACCCGGGCGAGACGACGAGATCTGCCATGGGCGACGTGTTGGTGTCCCCGTCGGGCGCCGGGTGGGGCGCCGTTAGGATCTCCGTGTGACGCTCCTCGATCGCCACGGCGAAGACCGTTTCTCCCACCGATCCGACGCGGTCGATCTCGCGTTCGAGCTCGAACGTGTGGAACCGCACGAAGGTCTGCAGGTTGTAGGCCTCGAGGAGGCCCGAATCAGACGCGAAGATCACGTTGCGGAACGCGTCGAACGCGACATCCGAGAGCTGCGTGACTTCCAGGTCCGCGAACGAAACGAGATCTTCCCTCAGGATCGGCTGCCCGGCCGTGGAGACCGTGCCACCCGCGATCATGACGAAATCGCCGGCCGGGGCGATCCAGAGACCGTCCCTTGCGCGGTCGCCTCCTCGGGCCAATTCACGTGACAGCGTTCCATCTGGATGGATTGCGATCCGTGTGACCGAAGTGTCGCCCACGTACGCCAGGTCTCCGTCCGGGTGGAGCACCAGTTTGGATGAGTGGAAGACGACACCCGAAGCCTCCGAGACAACGGCACCAGTCTCGGCATCGAAGGCTTTCACTGTCCGGTGTCCTCCTGAGCCGCTGGCCACCAGGAAGAGCCCGTCCGGAGTCAACACGAAGTCCCCCGGGTCCTCGGCAATCTCGACCCGGCGAACCTCCGACTGGAGATCCAGATCGATGCGGGCCACCTGGCTCTCGTACGTGCTCGGATAGGGGTAACCCCTGTCGTGGGGGGCCGTGAGCAGCGCCACGTAGAGGTCCTCCCCGCCCGGTGCCAGGTAGAGCGTCTCCGGAAACAGACCGAACTCGATCTCCTTGCTGATGAAGCCCGTTGTCAGATCCACGAAATAGAGCTTCTGCGCGTCGATGCTAGTCGCGTACAGAAGCCCCCGGTCGCGGTCGAAGGCGACGTCGCTCGCGACGAACGGCAGCGAGTAGCGCGGGTCCTCGTCTCCGGGGACGGCCGGATCTTCCCGATACGCCACGTCGAAGCGAATCGCAGCCTCGCTCGCGAAGCCCAGAGGATCGACCGCCTGTACGCGGGCCAGCTTGGTTCCGCCCGTGTCGAAACGCAGCTCGACGGTGGGATCCGAGCTGAACCCGGTGTCCCACACGCCGTCGCCGTCCAGGTCCCAGCGGAAGCGGAGGCTCCCATCTTCGGCGTCCGTGCTGGCCGAGGCGTCGAGTGTGAACTCCGACAACGTCGTTCCACCCGCATCCGGCGAGACCGAGAACGCCGGCGCCGGCGCCGCGTTCGTGTCGCCCGACGGCGCGGGATGAGCCGCCCGGAGTAGGCGTGTCCGATCCTCTTCGATCACGAGGCCGTAGGCCCCCCGGCTGTCGGCACCCACCCGATCGACCGGCTCGCCGAACTCGACGGTTGCGAATGGGAGCCAGCTCTGGAGGCTGAAGGCCGTGACGAGCTCCTCCCCCAGCATGAATGCGGTGCGCCGAGCCGAATCGAAGGTCACGTCGCGGAGATCACCGGTGCCTAGGTCTTCGATCAGAGCCAGG
>JALGZO010000024.1 GCA_025774865.1 bacterium
CGAGAATCGTGGTGAAAACGACGTTCGCCAGTTTGTCCGAGTCCCGGTAGATCGCCAGCTCGAGCAGCTCCGAGCCCGCGCGATGAGGCCGTAGCTCGACGCGCAGGCCGCTCTTCAGTTCGTAGTACCGGCACCACTCTTCGAGCCACTCGGCCAACAGCCGTTTCGGGACCTCGGTCTGAACGAGGTGCTGGTGCTGGGTCGAACCCCGTCCCATCGCCTTGGTCGTTGCCGTACGGCCCGACGACGCCGCCAGCGCCGCGTCGAGGCGGGGACCGCCGACCAATGTCTGCGGCGTGCGGTAGGGTGACTCGAGCAGCCGGATCTTGCGTTGCAGCCGCGCCAGCCCGAGCATGCCGTCCTGCCTCAGCGCCGTCGCGAGCTCCTCGGCCGCCACGCCGTCGATCTGATGGCCGCCGTAGGTGATGAAGTTGAACACGAAGCCCAGCTTGCCGAGCTCTTCGGGAAAGCGGCGCATCTCCTCGTCGGACATCCCGGTCGTGTCCCAGTTGAATGAAGGGGACAGGTTGTAGGCCAGCATCTTGTCCGGGTAGCGGGCGTGGATCTCGTCGGCGAACCACCGGGCATCCTCGAGCTTGGCTGTCTTGGTCTCCATCCACAGGAGATCGGCGAAGGGGGCGGCCGCCAGCGACTTGGCGATGGCCCAAGGGACGCCTCCGCGCACCTGGTAGTAACCCTCCGGGGTCTTCGCCAGCTCCGCGGTCCAGATGATGTTGACGCCGAGTTCCTTGGCCCGCCGCTTGGCCCGGGAAAGCGACGCGTCCGCCGCGAACTCGCGCCACTCGGCGGCGCTCACATCGAAGCTCTCCCCCTCGCTCGTACGGAACTCGAGCACCCCGGCCACTGCCTCGCCGTAGGTTTCGAGGCCCGCCTCGCCCTCCCAAGCCTCCACGAGGCGCGTTTGCACCTCGTCGAGCACCGCGTCGATCGTGAGGTAAGCGCCCCGCTCGTAGTCGGCGACCTTCTGGCTCAGCGTTTCCGTCAAGCCGGTGCGGTCGAGCCAGGCGAACGCGTCAGCGTACTCCTCGTCGGAGATGCGATACAGCAGGTGCCCATTGACCGGCTCGCGGACCATCTCGTCCAGCCGCTTCATCAGGGCCAGCGTGCAGATCTTGTACGACGGCAAGTTGACGCTCGTTGCGCCGAGGATGAACGGCTGGTCGCGCTCGTCGCTCCGGCCGTCCAGCAGGGTCGCCGCTTCGGCGTCGGTGCGAGCAACGATGATGCCGGGCACGTCCATCACGTCCAGCTGGAAGCGGGCCGCATTCAGTCGCTTGATCTGCTCGTCCTCGGCCACGAGCACCTTGCCCCCCTGATGTCCGCACTTCTTGGTGCCGGGGCGCTGGTCCTCGATGTGGTAGCCCGGCACCCCCGCCTCGACGAAGCGGCGGATCAGGTTGCGCACGTGCGGGTCGCCGCCGTGGCCCGTATCGGCGTCGGCGATGATGAACGGGCGGAAGTCGACGACGGGCGTGGCCGCCTGCTGCTCCTGAGTCATGCGGTTGCGCTGGTACCGCTGGTTGCGGTCGGCGGCCAACAGCCCCCGCACCAGCGTGGCGGCCTCGTCGGGCACCTGGCTCAGCGGGTAGCCGGCGAGGTCGGGACCGGGGTCCTCGGAGTTTGAACCCTTGGCCGAGGTGGCCCAGCCCCCGAGGTAGATGCCCTCGATCCCGAGGCGCTTCATCGTCACCGCTTGACCCGGCGAGTAGGGGCCGAAGGTCGTGATGCACTTGCCTTGTTCGAACAGTTCGCGCAGCCGCGCGTAGAAGGCCGCGGCGGCCTCGCGGGCCACCCGGTAGTCCTGGGCGATCGTCCCCCGCTGCTCGACGACCTGCCGGGCCGAATACAGTCTCGTGATGCCGGCGAAGCGCGGACTGTCGAGCCACTCTTGCGTACGTCGGACCTCGTCGTCCAGGGGCTCCATCGCACTCTCGGTTTCATGGGTCGTCGTCGTCATTTCTGGTCTCCGAAGTCCGGGTTCTCTGTCGTGCGTGTACCGTCGGCGCGGAAGGCCTCCATGAAGCCATCGATGCGGCGACGAGCGACCCCCAGGTCGTGGTTGTTCAGGTTCACGTTCAGGAGATCGATGTACCAGGCGGGTTTGACCCGATCCAGTACGTAGGTCTCGACGATCTCCCGGACGATCGGCAGCGTGGTCTCCTTGGAGTCGTCGTGGACGTCGCGATTGCCCGCGCGCTTCAGCTTGTCGTACTCCTCGCGCAGCAGCCGCTCGAACAGCTTCGGAGTGAAGCGATCCCCCGCCGCGACGCCGGTCACGGGATCGGCCTCGGTGAGTTCGGCGTCCTTGTGCAGCCACTCCCACAGGATGCTGGCCCGGATCTCGCCGGTGGCCATGTCCTCCATGAGGTAGAGCACGTCGTCGTCCGCGAAAAAGTCCGCGGGCTTCAGCGCGGCCGCCTGGAAGCCGCGGCTGAAGGCGTTGCCGTACTGCAGCGCTACGCTCAACAAGTCGCGCGCCCCGCGCACGCTGCGCGGCGCGGGCTCGAGCATCACCAGACCGTTCGCGTCGGTCTCCGTGTAGGTCAGCGGCGGGAACTCCCGGCCGAGCTGGTTGTCATCGCCGACCCGCTCCCATACCGGCCGCACGATGTGCACCATCTTCCAGTGGGCGACCCACTTGCCGCAGGCGCCCTCGCGCTGCTCCCGCTCGGCGCCGGCGACGGCCTTCTTCATGCTCGCCGCCACCCCGGCCTCGGAGCCGACGGGGATGTTCGGCTCCATGCCGCCCTGCCAAAGGGCGAAGTTGCCGTTGACGTCGGGAGTGTTGACCGCACGGCGCACGCGATCCTCGTACGCGCGCATGTAGCCGTAGGTCATCACGATCTCGTCGATGTTCGGGTTGACGAAGTCGGGATCCCAGCCCATGGCGTCGGCGACGCTGTTGATGTAGTCCCAGCGCCCGGTGTTGAAACCGACGAAGTGCGGCGACAGCGCCGCCCGGATCTCCATCAGCTGGAAGCAGGCCTCGATCCGCTCGACCAGCACGTAGACCTTGATCGTCCCCACGGTCAGGCCCAGGTGCTGCTCGAGCGCCGTGATCATATCGTTGAACAGCGCCGCCTCCTCGGCGGTCTCGATCTTCGGCAGGTAGAGCACGATCGACGAACCTTCCTCGCCCAGCCGTCGGTGGTTGTTCACCACGTAGGGCACCAAGTCGGCGATCGTCGCGGAGAAACCCGTCCCGTCCGCCTCGCGGAGGTGCCGATCGTCCAGGTGCAGCCCACGCACGCGGAAGATCTTCGTCGTGAAGTCGAGCTGCTTACGCCAGTCGTCGATGATCGGCCGGCCGAGGAATCCCCGGGCCCATTCGTTCATCTCCGCCGCGACCTGCCCGGCGGTGTCGAGGAAGACGCGGTCCTCGTGGATCGCCAGATTCAAGTTGCGCTGGTTCTCCAGCGACATGGCATCCACCTGACCCAGAGCATCCTCTCCGTCGAACATCCAGCCGTCGGCACCCGACAGCAGGGCGTAGGCCACGTTGCGGACACTGCTCTCCAACGTGGACCGCGGCTTGGTGCCCGGTCCCGTGCCTTGGATCCACTGGCGCTGCAGGTCGGGGGGAATCGTGGAGCCTTCGAACTTACCGTCCCGTGCGTCCTGCACCCGGATCCCGGTCCGGGGTATCGTCGCGCCGGGATCGAGAAACCCGATTCGCCGCCGCTCCCGGTGCCGCCGCTGCCGCAGGCCGATGCGGGCCCGCATCAACTCGCGCCGGTCGCGGTTCAAAGGGGCCAGCGCCCTCAACGCCTCGAGCGTCTCGGCGGTGAAGACGTCCGCGTAGTCACTCTCCAGGTGATCCCGGATCTCGAGATGGACGGTCGTGCTCATGGGCCGGCCCTTTCTTCCCGGATTCTATGCTCTACGGCCCGCCTCGTCTGGCACGATCCGACCGAAGGCGCTCGGACCATCCCGGTCGATTCAGAGGAACTTCTTGCGCTCCGAAGGCAGCGAGGGGGCGAAGTACCGCGCCCCATGGAGAGGGGGCGGACCCCGCCTCCGAAGAGGCGGGGCCCTGCGAGCGGGCTAGAGCTCTCGATCCGCCGGAATCGTCGGTCCGATCTTGTGCTTGATGACGCTCTTGATCTGCTCCGCGAGACGCTTCGTGACCTCCGCATTTCGGAAGACGTTGCCCTCCTCGGTGATGGTGTACTCCGCGGGCAGGTAGTTCGATTTGATCGTCGCTTCGTAAACGAGCGCCGCATATGTCCCGAACTTCTTGCTGCTCTTGTTGTAGCCCGCCTTCTCTTCCACGTACGCTCGGGTCACGACCTCGACGTCGGCCGCGGGGCCCGCGCTCTCCGCCTCTGTGGGAGTCTTTCCGGAGAGCGCCATGAGCACTTGCGTGAGCTCGCTTCCTTGCGAGGCGACGGGTTCCACGATCCGGATGATCTTGTCGCCCGCGAACTCCTTTCGAAACTGCTCTTCGATGGCGCCTTCCGTGTGCTGAGCCTGACTCAGCTTCTCGTCTACGTTCATCTGGTGCAGGACCACGCGGATCGGGTCGCTGGCCGCACGCTTCGGCGCTTCCTTGATGCGCGCGATCCGCTCCTCCTCGAGGACCTGCAACTGCACCTGATGATCCTGCGCTGCGAGCATCTGCTGTGCGCGCGGATCGGACTCATCGTGGACGGTCAATGTCCCGTCCGCCGCGACCTCGTAGACCAGGTTCTTGTTGCCCTCGTCGTCGACCTTGTAGACCTTTTCGTGACCATTCCTCGTCGACGTGCGGTAGCCGGCCGCACAACCGACGACGAACACGAAGGCCACCAGCGCCATGACGACACGACGGGATCCGAAGAGCATCTTGCCCCCCTCCGTTCGCGGTTTCGGCCGTCGGCGACCACCTCGGGGACGGGCGGTCCGCGGCTCTATCGCTTCATCGGGGTTGTATGGAAACGGCTTTAACGCGCCGGAGGAGGGGCCGAAACCGGCTCGCGAGCGCGACCGGCAGGGGGACGTACCAACTTCTGGGGCCGCTTGACGCCGAGGCAGCGACCGGCCTCTCTGGCGGGCTTACCGGTACAGTGCCTTGACCCGCCCCCAGGTATCCTCTTCGACCGTGATGGTCGTAGCGCTGCAACTCCAGCTGGCGACGTAGTTCTCGTCGTACCCCGAAGGAGGGGCCGGATCGAAGCTCGCCGCGTCGTTCATCTCGATCTTGACCCCGGTGTCACAAGCGACGTTCCCTATTCCGGCACCGCCCATGAACTCGATCCCGTCCGAGGGGTCACCCGCGGCGGTATTGAAGCTCATGACGAGCTCGCTGGGCGAGCCCGATCCGGAACCGTTCATGCCGGTGACCGTCCCCCACAGAAGTAGAAGACCATCCGAGTACGTGCTCGTATCAGTGGGATCCGCGTTCGGCGTTTCATCCTCGTAGATCTGCACGCTGCCGGTACCGAACCCCACGGCGCGGAAACCGTTAACACCGAAGGGCGGTCTGAAAGAGCTCACGGGGACCGTGACGACCGCGGTGTACTCCCGGGTAATGTCCCACGGGTACCACGGTGCGTTCTGAAACGGTATCGCGGACAGTTCGAGATACATCGTGTAGTCCTCGCCCACGGTGTAGAAACCGGGCGAGTCGGCCGAGGTCGACGAAGCTTGACCGTCGAACGCGGTGTCGAGGGTGTCGGCGAGTACCAATTGTGGGGTCGCGAAGAGGAAAATCGATCCGAGAACGAAACTTCCTGCGATCCAGCGTTTCGTAGCATTTCTCATGCTGTTGACCTCATGTTCCGAGCCACGAGCGCATCACGGACGACGCGGTCACAATAGCCGTTCGCTAGGTCCTAATTCAATGATTTTTGTCGAAAATCGCCGTCTTTGCCAAATGCTCGTATCCCTTGTGTGACAAGGGGTTGCGCGCGCCCGTTACGGGTAAACCCTTAGACAACCTGGCGCTTTGGCGGGCCCTCAGGCCTTCTTCGCCGCCAGTGTCCGATCGCTCTCTTTGAGGTGGCGCTTTCGCAGCCGGATCGCCTTCGGCGTGATCTCGACGAGCTCGTCGTCGTCGAGGAACTCCAGCGCTTCCTCGAGGCTCGTGCGGATGGCGGGCGTGAGCAAGATGGCCTCGTCGCGGCCGGACGCGCGCATGTTCGTGAGCTTCTTGCCCTTGAGCGGATTCACCGCGATGTCGCTATCGCGGGCGTGGATGCCGACGATCTGTCCTTCGTAGACCTCCTCACCGGGCTCGGTGAACAGGCGGCCTCGCTCCTGAAGGTTGCCCAGAGCGTAGCCGAGCGCCTTGCCGGTCGCCATGGACACCAGAACGCCGTTCGTACGCCGCCCGATCCGCTCCGGGTTCGCGGGCGCGTAGTGGTCGAAAACATGGTGCATCAGGCCGGTTCCGTTCGTGAGCGTGCGGAACGTGGTCTGGAATCCGATCAACCCACGCGTGGGAATGAAGTACTCGAGGCGTACGCGGCCCTGTTCGTCCGGCTGCATGCTCTCGAGCTTCCCACCGCGCTCGCCGAGCGCTTCGAGCACGGCCCCCTGATGCCGCTCTTCGATGTCGACCGTGAGCGCCTCGAAGGGCTCACAGGTTCGGCCGTCGATCTCCTTGCGGATCACTCGCGGGCGCGACACCGCCAGCTCGTAACCTTCCCGTCGCAGGTTCTCCAGGAGGATCGACAGATGCAGCTCTCCGCGACCCGACACCATGAAGCTGTCGGGGCTGTCGGTGTCCTCCACGCGAAGAGCGACGTTGTGGAGGATCTCCTCGTGGAGGCGTCCGCGGATCTGGCGGCTCGTGAGGTACTTCCCGTCGCGCCCGGAGAACGGTGAGGTGTTCACCTCGAACGTCATGCGAATCGTCGGTTCGTCGACGGTCAGCGCGGGAAGCGCCTCGACGTGCTCCGGATCGCACAGCGTGTCCGAGATCCGGGGACGCTCGATCCCCGTGAACGCTACGATATCCCCTGCGCGGGCTTCGGCGATCTCGACGCGCTCCAGACCCGCGAACCCGTAGACCTGCTGCACGCGCTCCGTACGTGTCGCCCCTTCGCCGTCGATCACGACGACGGGGCCGTTCGACCGGAGTACGCCGCGCGCGATCCGACCGATGCCGATCGCTCCGACGTAGCGCGAGTAGTCGAGCGAGCTCACCTGGAGACGAAGGGGACCCTCGGGATCGGCCGGCGGATGCGGGCAGCTTTCGCGAATCGTTTCGAAGAGCGGCGTCATGTCGCGACCACGCTTCGACGGGTCGAGCGTCGCCCAGCCCTCGAGCGCCGACGTGTAAACAACCGGGAAGTCGAGTTGCTCATCCGTCGCCCCCAGTCGGTCGAAGAGCTCGAACGTCTGCTCGACGACCCAATCCGGGCGCGCCCCGTCTCGATCGATCTTGTTCACGACCACGATCGGCCTCAGCCCGTGCGCGAAGGCCTTCTGCGTCACGAACCGTGTTTGCGGCATCGGACCGTCGACGGCGTCCACGAGCAGAAGCACGGAGTCCACCATGGAGAGGATCCGTTCCACTTCCCCGCCGAAGTCGGCGTGCCCGGGCGTGTCGATGATGTTGATGAAGTGCTCGTGCCAGCGGATGGCCGTGTTCTTCGCGAGGATCGTGATGCCGCGCTCTCGCTCCAGGTCGTTCGAATCCATGATCCGGTCCGCTACGGGCGCGCGCTCGTCGAGCGCGCCGGACTGCTGCAGCAGCCGGTCCAGGAGCGTCGTCTTGCCGTGATCCACGTGGGCGACGATCGCGATGTTGCGGACATACTCGATCAATGGGGTGTCTCCGGCCTGGCTGGAAGGGGGGGCCGGCCGTCGAAGCCGGCGGTCAGAGGAGCAGTTTACTTCACCGATGCGTCTTCGGCCAGCCCGACCGCCGATCTATCCGGTAGGTGCGCCACACGCCGCTTCCATCACATACCCGGGATCGGTTAGGGTCCCGGCAACCTCGGTCCCTAGCGCTTCCTCGCGGAAGGCGAGTCGTACGAGTACCTTGAGGGAACCCGCTGGAAAGCGATCCGCGCCCGCGATCGATGAGCCGAGACCCTGAGGAAAGGAATGCACGATGGCGCGCGTTTCGGAAATTCGAAGAATCGCGCTGATAGGTGACTACGTGCCGCGCAAGTGCGGCATTGCCACCTTTACGTCGGACCTGCACCATTCGGTGGTCGACCAGTATCCGTCAATAGACAGCACCGTGGTCCCGGTGAACGATGTCGCCGAGGGCTACGACTATCCACCTGAAGTCCGCTTCGAGTTCTCCCAACAGGATCTCGACTCCTATCGCCGCGCCGCCGACTTCATCAACTTCAGCAACGCCGACGTAACATGCATGCAGCACGAGTTCGGCATCTTCGGCGGACCGGCGGGCCGATACATCCTCGCCTTGCTCCGAGACCTGCAGATGCCGGTCGTGACTACGCTGCACACCGTACTCCGGGAACCCACCGCCGAGCATCGGCGAGTGATTCTCGAGCTGGCCGAGCTTTCGTCGCGGCTCGTCGTGATGACGGAACGCGGCCGCGCCTTCTTGCTGGAGATCTACGGTGTACCCGAGCAGAAGATCGACCTGATCGCCCATGGTATTCCCGACACACCTTTCGTCGACCCGAATCTCCACAAGGATCAGTTCGGGTTCGAAGGCAAACAGGTTCTGCTCACCTTCGGCCTGCTCTCACCGAACAAGGGCATTGAATACGCACTCAATGCGCTGCCCGAGGTGATCCGAGAGTTTCCGAACCTCATCTACGTCGTGCTCGGAGCGACGCACCCCAATCTGGTCAGCGAACAGGGCGAAACGTATCGGCGGAGCCTGAAGCGCCTGGCGGCCGATCTGGGCATCGGCAAGCACGTTGTCTTCTACAACCGCTTCGTCGAACGCCATGAACTGACCGAGTTCCTCGCTGCCGCCGACGTCTATCTGACGCCTTACCTGAACCCGGCGCAGATCACTTCAGGCACGCTGGCCTACGCCTTCGGATGTGGCAATGCGGTTATTTCGACGCCCTACTGGCACGCCGAGGAGTTGCTGGCCGACAACCGAGGCGTGCTGGTGCCGTTTCGAGACTCGTCCGCGATCACCCACGAGCTTTCCGATCTCCTTCGCAATGGGCAGAAACGGAACGCGATGCGCCGACGTGCCTACGGGATGGGGCGAGAGATGACGTGGAGTTACGTTAGTCATCTCTACATGGCGTCGTTCCAGCGCGCCTGGCAGAGCCGAATCGATGAGGCGGTCCCGCTACCCGTCCCCACACTGGAGGAGCGACCCTGGACGTTGCCCAGTTGGCGGTTCGATCACCTGTTGCGGATGACCGACTCGACCGGGCTGCTGCAGCACGCCCGCTACACCATCCCCAACGTCGCCCACGGGTATTGCACCGATGACAACGCCCGGGCGCTGCTGTTTACGATGTACTTGGAGGATATGGGACTCGATGCGCCGGAAATCCAACACGCCGGCACGCGCTACGCCGCGTTCGTCAACGCGGCTTTCGATTCTGAACGGCGACGGTTTCGTAACTTCCTCGATTTCGAGCGGCGTTGGCAGGAAGATGTCGGCTCTGACGACTGTTTCGGTCGGGCGGTCAATGCCCTGGGAGCTTGCATCGGGCGCTCGAAACGGCGCAGCGTGCAATCCTGGGCCATGGAGCCCTTCCACCACGCACTGCCGGCCAGCCCCGATCTGAGCTCGCCCCGGGCGTGGGCGACGACGCTCATCGGTATCCACGAGTACTCTCGCCGCTTCGGGGGTGACCGTGTCGTCAACCAGGTTCGGAACGTGCTCACCGATCGGCTGATCGACACGTACGAGCGCACCGCTTCCGACGACTGGCCGTGGTTCGAAGAGGGTCTCACTTATGACAACGCCCGGCTTCCGCAAGCGCTGATCCTCGGCGGCCCCTTCAACCCCAAGGCGCTGGAGATTGGACTGATGTCCCTCCGCTGGCTGGTCGAGAAACAGCGGGCTCCGCAAGGACATTTCCGGCCGATCGGCTCCAACGGATTCTTTTCGCGGGGCGAGGAACGCGCCGACTTCGACCAGCAACCGATCGAAGCTCTGGCCACGGTAGCCGCCTCCGCCGACGCCTATCGTGCCACCGACGATTCCGTCTGGCTCACCGAGGCTCTTCTCGCCTTCGAGTGGTTCTTGGGCCGCAACGACCTGGGGCTGGAGCTCTACGATCCGAGCTCCGGCGGCTGCCACGACGGCCTCCACGTAGATCGCGTCAATGAGAACCAGGGGGCCGAATCAACGCTGGCGTTCCTTCTCTCGCTGGCGGAGCTGAGGCGGGTGGAGGGTTCGCTGGCCGCGTTCCGCAACGCCGCCGAGATGGACCGGGAGCCTCCGACCGCCGACAAGAGCGTGCCGCGGGCAATGGCCGACAGTGTTGAATGAGCAAACCGGACGATGAGCAGCGAGGAAGGGATACCCCGGAGGATTCTCACCCGCTGTCTCTTGCGACCGTCCGACGTACCCTCGCAGTTCGAGGGGTTCGAAGTCATCGGCACGTTCAATCCGGCGGCCATCGAGTTCGACGACGGCGTCGCGCTCCTGGTTCGCGTGGCCGAGCGGCCGACCGAGGCGCGCGAGGGCCATATTGCCCTGCCGCATTGGGATTGGCGGCGGGGCTGCATGGCGATCGACTGGCGACGGACGGACGAAGTCGAGTTGGTCGATCCGCGCATCGTGCGGCTGAGGCACAACGGGCACGTGCGACTCACCTTCATCTCTTGGCTCTTGGTGGCCTTCAGCCGCGACGGGTTGTCGATCGACCGGTTCGGCGAGGTCCCGCTGCTGCCGGCTACCCCCTATGAAGCCTTTGGGATCGAAGACCCACGGCTGGCGAAGTTCGGCGATCGTTTCTATTTCACGTACGTCGCCGTGTCGGAACATGGTGTGGTCACGGCCCTGGCCTCGACTGACGATTTCCAGTCATTCCAGCGGTACGGGATCATCTTCTGCCCGGAGAACAAGGACGTGGTCCTGTTTCCGGAGACGATCGACGGCGAGTACGTGGCCTTGCACCGACCCAATCCGAACACGTACTTCTGCCCGCCGGAGATCTGGATCGCCCGCTCGCGCGACCTGCTGCACTGGGGTGGTCACGAGCGATTGCTGGGGCGCGAGGCCGCCTGGGCGACGATCAAGATCGGCGGCGGCACTCCGCCGGTGCGCACCGGCCGTGGTTGGCTTTCCCTCTTTCATGGGCATATCGCGTCCGAGCGGACGACCGACCTGGGACAGTATGCGGCCGCAACAATGCTCTTGAACCTGGACGATCCTCGGCGAATCGCTGGCCTGTCGCCGCAGCCGGTCATGCGAGCCGAGGCCGATTTCGAGCGATCCGGCTTCTTGCCGAACATCGTCTTTCCCACGGCGCTCGTCGGCCGGGGCGACGAATTGGACGTCTATTACGGGGCGGCCGACACTGCTATCGGCGTCGCACGTTATTCGTTGGATGAGCTCCTGGCCACCGTTCGGCCCAGCTCACCAGCCGCTACAGACGGCGGCTGACCTCACTTCGCCGGTCTGGCGTGATCCGCGCACAATGAGACCAAGTCCGAGAGAGTCGCCTCTCCCACGCACATCACGGTGTCCGCACCACCCCAGTAAATCTTCACGGTCCCGTCGGGCTCCGGAACTGCGCCGCAGGTGAAGACCACGTTGTGAACGTATCCGGTGACCTCCCAGGGGTCTTCGGGCTGCAAGATCCACGAGTCCCCCACCCCGACGATCTTCGCGGGATTCTCCAGGTCGTGGAGGGCAACCCCGAGACGATAGACCGATCCGTCCATGGTTTGAAAGACCCCGTGGTAGATGGAAAGCCATCCCCGTTCCGTCTTGATCGGCGGAGCACCGGGCCCGATCTTCATTTCATCCCAGTGATACCGCTCAGGCTTCATGATCAACTGGGACTCGCCCCAAAACCGTAGATCCGGAGAGTAGGAAACCCACATCGACCAAGGGGCGATTTCCGAATGGGGACGATCGAGCCGCGCATAGAGCCCGTGGAATTTCTCGGGGAAAAGGACCACGTTTCGATAATCCGCCTCCGTGATCAGAGAGAACTTCTTCACTTGGCGGAAGTCGTTGGTCTTGGCGAGGGCGATGCGCACTCCGTTTCTCGAATAGGCGCTGTAAGTGATGACGTACTCACCTTCCAGCCGGGTGACGCGCGGATCTTCCACGCCAAACTCTTCATAAGCCGCAAAGGGCCCGTCCCGATCTGGAATCAGAAAAGGCCGAGGATCGGCGGTGAAGTGGAATCCGTCGGGACTGCGCGCCAGACCGATGATGCTTCGACCAGTGCGGAGATGGGAGCGGAAGAGCATGATGTACTCTCCCTCATGCTTGACCACGGCCGCGTTGTGTACGGTCTCCACGGGGTAAGGGATGTCGGCCTTCGTGAGGATGGGGTTCTTCGCGTATCGCCGGACGGTATCGGGGGTCATCGCTGTTTGCTCTCTTCCGCTTGGAAGATGGCTGCGTAGACACGCTCATAGGCCTCCACCATGGTGTCGATGGAAAAACACTCCTCGACGCGACGGCGGCAGGCACGGCGATCGATCTCCGGAATCCGTCCAAGAGCCTTTACGGCTTGCTCGACGTTGTTGACCAGGAATCCAGTCTGGCCGTCTTGGATCACCTCTCGACAGGAGCCGAGGTCCATCGCGATGACGGGTACTCCGGCTGCATTGGCTTCGGCCAGGACCAGACCGAACCGCTCGGGGATCGTGTTCAGATGCAGCAAGGCGTGAGCCCGAGAGAACAACTCGTTCTTCCCCCGTACGTCCAGCGGGCCGACATAGCGGATGCGTTCGTCATCGAGATGTGGCTCCACCTGTTCGCGGAAATACGACTCATCCTGGATGATCCCGGCGACGATCAGGCGCCGTCCGCTTCCGCGAGCGACCTCGATGGCCAGATGTACGCCCTTGTCCGGATGGATTCTTCCCAAGAAGATCAGGTCGTCACCATCGCCCGGCCGAAGCGGGTACAGCGACAGATCGATCCCATTGTAGACCGTCGCCACGTAGTCCAGGTCCGGGTGGCGATCAGAGTCGCTGATGGACACGAAATAGCAATCCCGATATTTCCGGTAGGCGGGCATGATCTGCGGCGACGAGAACCCGTGGATCGTGGTCAGGACCGGGGTCTCGACCAGTCGGGTGTAGGCCAACGCCATGAAATCGCAGTGGCTGTGGATGAGGTCGAACTCAGCGGCGTGTTCGAAAGCCTCCGGAATGTGCAGGTATTCGGCCACCTTGGGATCGACGGATGCGTCCTCTTCGTAGCCCCTACCGACCACGGCGTGAAGGCGGGCACCGGTGACCGAATCCCCGGTGGCGAACAGGGTCACGTCCCAGCCTCGGGCTACGAGGCCTTCGGTGACGTTGCTCGCCACGGTTTCCCACGCGCCGTACTCCCTGGGAGGCGTTCTCCAGGCCACCGGCGAGAGCACAGCCACTCTCTTGTCAGGATTGACGGCCACGTTTGGCATCCATTTCGCAGCCCTAGCTGACAAGCCGATCCAGCAACCGATCCAATGCGATCGTGGCGAAGCGGGTTGCCGTATCCGAAGTCGCAAACGGGATATAGACCTGTCCATCGTGGATCATCGCTCCGCAGGTATAGACCACGTTGGGCACGTAGCCGTCGCGCTCCTCTTCGGTGGACATGATCAACGGCTCGTCGAGGATGCCTATCACCTTGAGCGGATCGTCCAGATCCAAAAGCATCGCGCCGATGGCGTAGGTCCGCATCGGTCCCACGCCGTGCGTCAACAGCAGCCAGCCTTCGGGTGTCTCCAGCGGCGAGCCACAGTTGCCGATCTGTACGAACTCCCAAGGCTTCCGCGGCGCTTGTAGCAATTCAGCGGCGTCCCAGAAGTAGGCGGTCTCGGAGCGCATGATGTAGAGGTTCTCGCCATCTATCCGCGAGCACATCACGAAGTCGCCTCCGATGCGGCGGGGGAACAGAGCCATCCCCTTGGCCTGGACCCGAGGTCCGTTGAGCGTGTGGACGCGGACCGTGAGGAAGTCGGTCGTCTCGATCAGTTGCGGGAGAACCCGGTGGCCGTCGAACGCCACGCAGGTGCCGTAGTAGGTCACGGTACCGTCGTCGTCGACGAAGCGGACCATCCGGAGGTCCTCGATCCCCCGGCTCTCGTTCCTGGTTTGCGGGAAGATGACCATTTCGGAGGGCTCGGCATCGGGGGGGAGCTGAAGGTGGTAGTTCGACCGCGCTAACCAACGTATGGCTTCGCTGACCTCTTCCGATAGGTGCCGGGCGGGCACCGCGGCGATGACGTGCTCCAGCTCCGCCATCGTGAACCGGTCGCCAAGTCCCTCCAATACCACGTCCAATGCGGTCCCGTGGACGGCCATCTCCGTCAGCTTGCGATGAAAGTGCGTCTTGTTGTACTCCTGGTCGGGAAAGACGCCGATCGGATGGCTGAACCGGCTGGGCGGGTCCATCCGAATCTCGTGGTCCGAACCGATCACGCCCGAGCGGAAGACGATCGACGACACGTGTCCTTCGCCCGTGGCGCGCAGGCTCAAGATGAAGCGCACGGCGCCGTCGGGCAGATCTCGCTGGTCTTGGTGTTGGACGATCGAGGGGTTGAACAGCGCCGCCGCCTCGATCGAATACTCCATGGTAAAGTAGGATCCGATCAGCAATCTGCGGTCGTGGGTGACGTCGTCCGCCTCGCCGATCATCGACATCGCGTTGTCGTAGTGCTGTTCGAAGATCGCAGTGACATTGCTGTGCCGCGTGCGGAACCTTTGGCAGACTACTTCCAGCCACCG
Source organism: bacterium (assembly GCA_025774865.1). Classification (GTDB taxonomy): domain Bacteria; phylum ARS69; class ARS69; order ARS69; family ARS69; genus JALGZO01. The sequence continues at coordinate 14,812 of JALGZO010000024.1, forward strand.
TGTGGTCTCGGCCTCGGAGAGTTGCGCAACGCGCTCAACGACGCTCCGGATCCGTACCTCGCCGCCTGGATCAAAGAAACGAGTAATGACGCGGCGGGTATCTCTGGTGAACGTCACGGGCAGGCGCCTAACCGTGAGAGGCTCGGGGCCGTTGCGCTTTCTCGCTTTCGACATCTAGGAGAGCCCTCGCACGGATCGTTGGCCCACGTTCCTCGGCACGTGTGGGAAAGAAAACTCCTTTCCGCTACCGGATCTTCGTAGCACATGCAGGCGGGAGGGTAAACCTCGAGACGCTCGAGCCGCGTTTCGTGTGGACTGAGATGGTGGCTGTACGGGGCTGCTCGCGGATTCGTTTTCCGACCCACGGCTTCACGTCGATCGACGACGCTGAGGCAGCGCGGAGAAGAACAGCCCGCTCTCGTTCGCCGTCGGTCTCGGATTCCCGCTCGTCAGAGACCGCCCTCGATCAGGTCGTCTTCGGCTGCCTGTCCTTCTTCTTCTGCTCCTGTTCCTGCTGTCGCTTCTTCTTCTGCTTCTGACCCTTGTCCTTGTCCTTCTTGCCCTTGTCTCCCACCCGGCACGTCCTTT
>JALGZO010000025.1 GCA_025774865.1 bacterium
ACGAACGGGAACTGGGGCCGGACCCAGTTCCCCGACCAGGATAGTTGCGGAAGAAAACCCGAGCGCGCTCCCGTCACGTCCGCTTCCGCCACCTTCACGTCGCGATGCGCTTGTTCCAGACCCAGATTGTGTTGCAGGGCCAGGCTGACGCAGCTCTCCAGAGAGATCGGCGCCGACTCCACCACCTCCGCCGGACCCAACATCCCTCCGACCAGGGCCCCCAGAGCCACGAGCTTCTTCATCGAAATCTACCTCCAAGTTTCCGGAGAGTGGCCGGGGGGAAGTCCGGCCGGTTCATTGGGTTACGCAAATCCCGGTGCGCGAGTTTCCCGCCGGCTGGCCGGGGCTCAGAGGTTTCCGGAAATCCAGATCCGGAACAGCATCATCGAAAACACGACGATCGACTTCAAGATCCAGTAGGCCCCGCTGATCGCCCACGCGGTCCCACGAGCTACGCCCAGCACGACGACGATCCCCGTCATCAGCAGCCACAGGTTGAGCAATGAGAACACGTCGAAGAGGTTCAGGAACGCGGCCGGCAGCGAGGCTGGATCCAGCCCCGGGATCAAGGCCCCCGGGCCGAGCGTCACATCGATGGTGTCGGAGACCCGCATCAGCACGCCCTTGAGCAGGGATCCCCCCGCCGACGCGACCGCGGCCAGAAAGAAGATGGCGCCGCTCTGCCGGAAGGTGGGCTCGGGGCCGGAGATCCTCGTGATGAGATGAAACACCGCGAGCCCGACGAGCAGGACCACCACCGTCGCGAGCGTGGCACCTCCGACGCGCTGTGTGATCTCCCAAGCTGAGATGTCGTCGGGATCGGGCTGGTCGGCCAGCATCTGGTCGACCTGCTCAGGCGGCAGGTCGAAGCGCTCCACGGCGTCGAGCATGATCGCCGTCTCCGCCTCCAGCGCCTGCGGAAGTGAGATCCAGGCGGCGATCCCGGCGGCCACCGCGCAGAACACCAGGAGGCCCAGCCACTGCGGATTCGCCCTCAGCCGCTCGTACGCCGCGACGGGAGACGAAAGCAGAACAGGGATCGCACCGAGGCCCCCGGCTGACGCCCCGGGCGGGGCCTCGGGGTCCGGGCTCATCGATCGAGGGTGAATCGCAGCGGGATCGTGATCGTCGCCTTCACGGGATTGCCGCTCTGCTCGGCCGGCACGAACTCCCACCGCCGCACCACCTTCATGGCTGCCTCGTTGAAGACGGCCGCGTCCGACTTGAGCACGACGACGTAGATGACCTTGCCCCGTTCGTCCACGGTGACCTTGAGCAGAACCAGGCCCTCCATCTCGGCCGTGCGCGCCATCACGGGATAGTCCCTGTCCGGATCGAACGGCGTTCGCCGCGGCTTCGGCGCCTTGTCGAAGCTGAGGAACTCTCCCCCTCCGGGAGGAGGCGGCGGTGGGGCGTCGGGAAGAGCGTCGGGATCGAACGTGGTGTCTTCGATCGTGTCCTCCTCCTCGACTTCTTCATCCAGCGTTTCGATCGGGATCTTCGGCCGCTGGATGTCTTTCGGCGGCGGCGGGATTTCGATGTCCGGGGGGATCTCGATCACCTCGAGTTCGTCGAGCTCCGTCTTGTGCGGATTGATGTCGAGGTGCGGAACGACCGCGAAGGCGAGGAGGTGGATCGCCAGCGAGATCGAAAGCGCGATGTCGATGTACTTGCGGTACTTCGCCTTGAAGACGGCGTTCGCGGTCGTCATGCGAGAGTGCATCAGACTCACGACGTCAACTCCCCTTCTTTTCGAAGTCCGCCGTGAACGAGACCCGCGTGGCGTTCGCCTGCTTCAGCTCCTCCATGACATCGTCGACGATATCGAACGGCGTCTGTTTGTCGGTATTGAACGCGACGATCAGGTTGGGGTTCTCCAGGAGCTTCTTGTAGACCACTCCCTCGATCTGTTCGACGTGCATGAGCTTGTCGTTGATGCTGATGTTCCCGAGACGGTCGATCCAGATGTGAGACACCCGCTCGCGCGGAATCTGGATAGCGGCCTCCGCCTTCGGCATCTCCACCGGTAGGCCGTCCTCGAGCTTGAAGATCGTGGTGACCATGAAGAAAACGAGCAACAGAAACGCGATGTCGGCCATCGACGACGTGGGGATTCTCTGGCCGACGTCGGACTTGCGGCTGAACTTTCCGCCTCTAGCCATGGCTACCGCACCACGTCCATTCCCTTGATCGAGATCTTCTTCGCATCCGCGAGGTGGAGCTCGTCGAGGACGTTGACCATCGTTCCGTAGAACGCTTCCGGATGGATCTTGAGCTGGATGATCAGCTTCGGATTCGCCACCTTACGACGCCGGACTTCGCTCTCGATGTGCGGGATCGCGAAGCGGAGATCGTCGAGGAAGACCAGATTGTTGGCCCGCACCTCGATGTTCAGGATGTTCTTCTGGGGGATCTTCGCGGTCTCCGAGGCCTGCCCCGGGAGTGTCATGGGAAGGCCCTGCTCCTGGTTGAAGATCGTGCTCACGAGGAAGAAGATCAGCAGCAGGAACGCGATGTCCGACATGGACGCGGTGGAGATCTCGTCTCCCATCGCCTTTTGCCGCCGGAAGTTGACTGCCACCGTTCCCTCCTCACCCCCGGGTCCGGGGGGAGTGTCCCGTGCGATCTCCTACGACTCCTCCTCGGCAGTTCGCCGCACGCCGAGGTCCACGAGCGTATCGACCAGGTCCGCCGATGTCTCTTGCATCTCGATCACGAAGCGGTCGATCTGCGAGACAAAGTAGTTGTGCCCGATCGACATCGGAATCGCAACGAGTAGACCGGCCATCGTCGTGAGAAGCGCCTCGGAGATACCACTCGCGACGAGCTTCGCGTTGACCTGGTCCGCGGCCGCGATTGCATCGAACGCGGCGACCATTCCCGAAACGGTTCCGAGGAACCCGAGCAGCGGCCCGACGTTCGCGATCGTCGCGAGGATCAGCAATCCGCGCTCGAGGAACGAGAGCTCGACCACGCCCGCGCTCTCGATCGCCTTCTCCGCCGCCTCGATGCTGATGGTGGACCGCCGGAGCCCCGCGTGCAGGATCGCGGGAATCGGGCCGCGCGTCTCCTCACAAACTGAGATCGCCGCGTCGACTCCACCATTCCCACGCAGCGCCGAGATCACACGATTCATGAGCGTGCGGACATTGGTCCGAGCGCGCCCCAGGGTGTAGAAGCGTTCGATGATGACGGCCACTCCGATGATGAGCAGGATCAGGAGCGGCCACATGAAGAGTCCGCCCTTCTGGAACTGCTCCACGGCACCGGATGCCGCGAACTTGGACATCACGCCGCCGTCCGCTTCTTCGATGACGCCGAGATCCTCGAAGCCGGTGCCCCAGTTGGCCAACGAGTCGACCGCCGACGTGTCCACGGCCGCCGAGTCCAGGAGTGCGTCCGCCGGGGCCACCCCCTCTGCGGGAGCTGTCTCTTCCCCGCCCTCCTGGGCGACGACCGCGGCGCCGAAGACTCCCACGAGAATCAAGGCCGCCGCGAGAGACGTGAACTTCCTGCGCTCCATTCGCATCGAAGGCTCTCCTTTGGGTTTGGCCATTACCGCTCGCGCCGAGGTCCGCAAAGCTCCCGGGAACGCTCGAATCCGCCTAAGAACATGAGACCTGGCATTTTAGGTACGTGCGTTTCCAAGTGTCAACCCTTGGCAGGCCGGGCCGGCCGACCATCAATTGAGCGGGGCTCCGCTACTTCCGATGAGCTGGTAGTTTCCGTCCCCCATCTCGTCCGCGAAGATGAACTTCAGACCCCGGTGGCTGTCGGCGTCGAGCTCGATCTTCGACAGCGGCCG
>JALGZO010000026.1 GCA_025774865.1 bacterium
ATCGTCATGTCGCGGTCGTCGACGTCCGCCCGGTGGGGCCAGCTGCGCGCCAGCTCGTCGCAGAACGGAAGGTGCGAGTCCGAAACCGGGACGAATCGCAGCTGCGTCGGGGCGAGCCAGAACGGAAACGAGCCCTTCGTTCCCTTCTTCATGAGAGCGGCCTGGTGCTCCAGCAGCGCGTACACGTTGCGGTCGATCGCACCGGGAATGGACGCGTGGAGGAGCAGTGGATTCGACTTTTCCCCCTGATCGTCCGTGTAGAAGATATCGAATTGCTTCGTGTTTTCGACGTCGATCTGGACGGTGGAGAGCGCCGCGGCCTTGTCGAGGTTGTCCACGAAGTTGAACTCGAACTTGAGGACGAAATAGAAGAAGCGCTCCTCCCAGACCTCCAGGAGCATCGGCGCGCCCGCTTTCGCCGCGAGCCCCCGGACGAAATCCCGGTTCTCTTCGTAGAAGCTCTTGACGACGCGCACCGCCGTCGCGAACGGCAGCCCCAGGTCGTTCATCCACGCGAGCGACAGGTCGAACTGACGGGCGAACTCCTCCTTGGCCTGGTCCATGTCGCGGCAGAGCGTGTGCATGTCCGGCATGGTGAAAGCGCGGAGTCGCCGGAGCCCGGCCAGCTCGCCCGATTGCTCGCGGCGAAACGAGTAGTGAGTCAGTTCGTAGAGGCGAAGCGGTAACTGACGGTAGCTGATCTGCTCGTCGTGCATGATGAGGTACTGGCCGAAGCAGGCTGCGAACCTCAGGAAGTAGTCCTTCTTCTCGCTCTTCAGCACGTACTGACGCGCCGGAAAACGATCCAGGTACTTCGCGAGATTCGGATGCAGGTAGTCGTACATGATCGGGGTCTCGACCCGCATTGCGCCGTACTCCGCCATGAGCTGGTTGATCCAATCCTCCATGAGACTCTTGATGAGCAGACCCTTCGGGTACCAGCGGAAGTTCCCCGCGTCGGAGCCCGGCTCGTAATCCACGAGTTCGTGCTTCCGCATGAGCTTCACATGAGGCGGCTCCTCGGCGGACGCCCGCGTACCCGCCGTCTCGTACGCATGGAAGCGCCGGAGCACCGGATGCTTCTTGAACGGGAAGGCGTCGGCGTCGACCTCGTCACCGTCGGGAGTGATCACGTAGAAGCTGGAACGGAGCTTCTTCTCGGCCGCGACCGCTTTCGACTCGCCGGAGTCCTCGTCTTCGTCGTCCGCGGCGCCCTCGCCCGTTACGGTGAGCGCCAGCTCGGACAGCGGGTGTCCCTTCGCACGCATGTCGAACGCCTTGTAGTAGCCGAACGGCGCCCTCTTGAGCTGGGCGACGCCGTTCTCGTGGGCGAACGCGTCCCACATCAGGCTCAGAACCTTCTGGGCCATCCGAGGGCTCGCGAGGTCCGAAGAGAGGTGCGCGTACGGGTAGAGCCAGAGGGTGTCCGCTTTCACCTGCCCGAAGTGCGCGAGAATCTTCTGCCGCGCCTCGGCGACGACCTTCGCGGGCGCGTCCTCGTCCTGTTTCTCGACGGACAGGAAGCAGACGAGGGAGTCCCCGGAAGAGCCCCTCTTCTCTTCCTCGGAGACGTCACCCGCGGCCGCGACGACGGAGGTCGCCTCCGTCACGTGGAACGAGAACTCGCTCGCATGGATCATGAGTATCCGCATCGTTCGCCTCGGGTGCCGCCTTCCGGAAGCCGCCGCCAGCGGCCTTCCCGGGTGGCGTTCCTAGATGACGCCCTGTTCCTTGCCCACGGCCTCGAACGCCTCCAGCGCGAGCTCGAGATCCTCGGCGGAGTGCGCGGCGGTGTTCATCACGCGGATGCGCGCCTTGCCCTTGGGCACCGTAGGGAATCCGATGGACTTCGCGAACACGCCCCGCTCGAAGAGTCTGCGCGAAAACCCCTGCGCGAGAGCCGCCTCTCCGAGCATGACCGGCGTGATCGGCGTCTCGGTGACCCCGGTGTCGAACCCGAGACGACCCATCTCCTTCTTGAAGTGGTCCGCGTTCCGCCAAAGCCGTTTCACTTCGTCGCCGCCGCCGCTCAGGATCTCGACGGCGGCAATGGACGCCGCGACGTCGGGCGGGGTCAGCGCCGACGAGAAGAGGAACGGCCGAGCTTTCTGCACGAGATACTCGATGAGATCCCGTTTGCCGGCGATGAAGCCCCCGACGACGCCGAAGGCCTTGGACAGCGTTCCGATCTCGAAATCGACGCGCCCCTCCAGGCCGAAGTGGTTCACGATGCCGCGGCCACCCTCACCGAGGACGCCCTCGCCATGGGCGTCGTCGACCATGGTCAGCGCGCCGTGCTCCTCGGCGAGGTCGACGATGCGATCGAGCGGCGCGATATCGCCGTCCATCGAGAACACACCGTCCGTGATCACGAGCTTTCGCCGTGCGTCCTTTCCCTCGCGGAGCTTGGCGCCGAGATCGTCGGCGTCGTTGTGCTTGTAGATGAACCGCTGCGCCTTGGTGAGGCGAACGGCGTCGATGATCGAGGCGTGGTTGAGCTCGTCCGTGAAGACCGCATCCTCGCGCTGCGTCACGATGTTCGGCACCGTCGCTTGGTTCGCCAGGAATCCGGACTGTAACGAGAGCGCGGCTTCGGCCCCTTTGAACTCCGCGAGTTTCCTCTCGAGCTCGCCGTGCAGGTCCATCGTGCCGGCGATCGAGCGTACGGCCCCCGGCCCGATCCCGAAGTCGGCCAGCGCCCGCCGGGCAGCGTCCAGGAGCCGGGGGTCATTCGCGAATCCGAGGTAGTTGTTCGAGCACATGTTGAGGACGCGCCGCCCGTCGACCTCGATCCAGGCTCCCTGAGGACCGCCGAGGCTCGGAACCTCGTTGTAGAGGCCCGATTCCCGGAGCCGGTCGAGTTCGTCCCGAACGAAGGCGTAGCGCTCTGTCACGGGGGCTCCGCTCACGTCTGCACTCCTTTGAGAACTCTCCCTCGTGGCCGAGAGGCAGCGGCAAGGTAGCTTCCAACCGGGCGCACGGTCAACTCCCGGTCCACCGCAACGCCGCTTCCGAGCACCGCGTTCAATGCCTTTCCAGTGTGCGACCTCTTCACCTGCGCGACTCGCTCGGGCGTTCCCTGGGCGACGACCCGACCGCCGTGATCCCCACCCTCCGGGCCCAGATCGATCACGTGATCGGCGGTTTTGATGACGTCCAGGTTGTGCTCGATCACGACGACAGTGTTCCCCCGATCCACGAGGAGCTGCAGCACCTCGAGCAGGTGGCGGATGTCCTCGAAGTGGAGCCCGGTCGTCGGCTCGTCCAGCACGTAGAGCGTGCGGCCGGTCGAGCGCTTGCTGAGCTCGGTCGCCAGCTTCACCCGTTGCGCCTCGCCTCCGGACAGCGTCGTGGCCGCCTGACCGAGGTGGATGTACCCCAGCCCCACTTCCGAGAGGACCTCCAACTTGCGCCGAATGCGAGGAATCTTGTCGAGGAACTCGAGCGCATCGTCGACGGTCATCTCCAGCACGTCGGCGATCGTCGCGCCCTTGTAGCGAATCTGCAGGGTCTCCCGGTTGTAGCGCGCACCATCACACTCGTCGCACTTGACGAAGACGTCCGGCAGGAAGTGCATCTCGATCCGGACCAATCCATCGCCCTCGCACGCTTCGCAGCGACCGCCCCGAACGTTGAAGGAGAAGCGCCCCGGTTTGTAGCCGCGCACCTTCGCGTCCTTCGTCTCGGCGAAGAGATTGCGGATTTCAGTGAACACGCCGGTGTACGTGGCCGGGTTCGAGCGCGGCGTCCGCCCGATCGGTGATTGGTCGATGTTGATGATCTTGTCGATCTTGTCCAGACC
>JALGZO010000027.1 GCA_025774865.1 bacterium
CAGATCGCCGTCACACAGAGGCAGCCTCGTGTGTCCCGAGCGCGATGCCTTCTCCAGCTTCTCCTGCATCGACTCGTGCCGGTTCACGAACACGATCTGATTGCGCGGCACCATGTAGCGTCGGGCCACCTTGTCCTCCAGATCGAGGACGTTCTCCATGATCCGCCGCTCGCCGGCGCTGAGGTGGCCCACCGCCGCCGATTGCGTGAGGATCACCCGCACCTCATCCTCGGTGATGGACTGGTCGTGCTCGGAGACGGTTTCCAGCCCGGCGAGCTTGAGGAGTCCGTTGCTGGACGCGTTGATCAGGGCGATGAACGGCTTGAACACGACGTAGAACAGTCCGAGCGGGTAGGCCACCAGCAGCGTGGTTGCGCGCGCCTTCTGAATCGCGGCGATCTTGGGCGCTTGCTCTCCGACGGTGAGGTGCAAGAAGGTGATGATGCCGAACGCGATCGGGAAGGCGAAGTAGTGGACGTTCTCTTCCGGCAGCCCGAAGGTCCGGAAGAGCGGTTCGAGCCACCGGGCCACCATGGGCTCCCCGGCCCACCCGAGTCCGAGACTCGCGAGGGTGATCCCGAGCTGGCAGGCCGAAAGGTAGGAGTCCAGGTGGTCCAGCATCCGGCGGGCGAGCCGGGTCGACCTCTCCCGACCAGCCTCCTCTTGGTCGATCTCCGACGCGCGGACCTTCACGAGAGCGAACTCGGCGGCGACAAAGAACCCGTTCGCTGCCACCAGCAGCAAGACGATCACGATCTGCCAGATCATAGCTCGGACTTTCGCGAAGATCCGATCGAGCCGCCCGCACCGAGAGACGGGGACGGCGACGGGATCACACCGTCCCGGTACAGGCGAGAATCTCTATCGACAATTCTCGGTCCCGATTTGGAAGCCGAAGCGTGGCGCACGAGGGGATCGGCGACACCCGGAATCTGCCTCTTCACTCTCGAGTGGGATGAATCCAGCGTTCGGGGTACGATTCCACCGCCAGTGAATCCGAACCCCGCTGATGCTCACTCGGGCAAGCAAAACTGGAGCTCGCGATGCGATTGAAGAAACTCGGGATCGTCGTGGGCGGGGGTCCCGCCCCTGGTATCAGCTCCGTCATCTGCGCCGCCGCTATCGAGGCGATCAATCGGGGCGTGAAGGTCGTCGGTTTCTACGACGGCTTCCAGTGGCTGGCCTCCGAGGATTTCGACGCATCTCGTCACTCGACCTCGCTGAAGATCGCGACGGTCTCGCGCATACACTTCGACGGAGGTTCCATCCTCCGAACTTCCCGCGCAAGCCTCCTTGACAAGCGGAGTGATTTGACAGCTGGCGCCGTCGCGCCCGATTCGGCCCTGGTGGGCCGCGTCGTCCGCAATCTGAAGTCGGTCGGTGTGGATGCGCTGCTCACGATCGGAGGCGACGACACTGCCCTGAGTGCCCGGTTCGTGTGCGACGCGAGCGAAGGCGCGCTGCGTCTCGTGCACGTCCCCAAGACCATCGACAACGATTTGCCCCTGCCGCATGACGTTCCCACATTCGGGTTCTCGACCGCCCGGTTCCTGGGCACGCAAATGGTGATGAACCTGATGCGAGATTCCGCGACGACGGGCCGGTGGTATCTCTGCGAGACCATGGGGCGGACGAGCGGCTGGCTGGCGCTCTCGATCGGCCTGGCCGCCGGTGCACCGCTGACGCTGATTCCCGAGGAATTCGAGCCGGGCTCGAGATTCAAGAACGTCCTCGATGTGATCGAGGGCGCGATCCTCAAGCGACGCGTCCTGGGCCGGATGGACGGCGTCGTCGTGATGGCCGAGGGCCTGTCCTACGTCCTCGGCGACAAGGCGGAGCTCGAGGCGGTGCTGGGCCGCGAGGTTCCCAGCGACGCCGCGGGCCATCCGCGGCTCTCCGAGGTGGACCTCGCCCGGGTCGTCAAGGCGGGAATCCAGGCTCGCTTCAAGAGGCGTGGGGATCCGATCGACCTGGTCGACCACGAGTTGGGCTACGAGCTACGATCGGCCGATCCCACGCCGTTCGACATGTCGTACTGCCGAAGCCTGGGCTACTTCAGCCTCCAGCTCCTTCTCGACCCGAACACTCCCAATGGAGTGATGGCCACCCTCGTCAACGGCAATCTCGATCCCGTCCTCCTGCACGACATGATCGACCCGGTAACCAACCGAACGCGAACCCGCGTGGTCGACACGACGTCGGACATGTACCGCGTCGCCCGCGCCTACATGATCCGCCTGGAGCGGGAGGACCTGGAGAATCCGGTGATGCTCGCGAAGCTGGCGGACGAAGCCAAGATGACCCCCGAAGCGTTTCGCGACGTGTTCCAGCGAGCCGCCATGCGGCGGAACGAGGGCCTGGCCGCAGATTCGGCCCATGACAGGAAGGCCGTTCGTCAGTCCGGCTAGATGAAGCGCCGTTCCCGGCGCCCCTTCCGGAACGGACGACGCGCCGGCGGATCCTCGGGTGGAGCGATGATCTCCAGCAGCCTCGAGATGAGCGAGAGCACCAGCTCGTTCCGGTGGCGACCGTAGACGACGAGGGGCACCGCCTCCGCTCCGAGCCGCGCCTTCGGCTCGAGAGCGGTCCGACCGTAGGTAACGCGGCGGCACCAGTGCTCGATTCCGTCGGCGATCGAAACCTGCAACAAGCGCAGGTAGACCGGCAACTCGCGGTTCTCTTCCACGTCGTGGCCGACGAAATAGGCGACCGCGGTGTCGCCGTCGATGAGCGTCGTTCCGAATCCGAGAAGCCGATCGCCCCGGCGAACGACGTTGCAGATGAAATCGTCGCCGAGACGCCGGGCGAACGCCGGGATCGACTCGGGCTTCAGCGTCACGAAGCGGTGAGGGCTCCGTTCGTGCACCTGATGATACAGGGAGAACAATTCGTCCGCGTGTCCAGCGACGTCATCCAGGCGCTCGACCCGACAGCCGGCTGCGGCCAGCTCCTCGTCCATGTCTTTCAACGCGCTTCGGTACCTCGTCCGGAGCGCAGCGAGATAATCGTCGAATGACCTCCAGTTCGGCGACAGCTCGAGAACCATGTTCGGCTCGGATGTGAACTCGTCGAAGCCGTGGTCCTCGAGGCTCTTCGCGCCGTCCGCCTGGTGCGGTGGGACGTCCAGCACGAGGTACACGTCCGCGGCCCGGATCCCCGCTTCCTCGTCGCGAACGCGAGAGATCGCCTCCGCCACCCGCGGCCAAAACCCCGCCTCGTCGATCCCGGGTGCGAACGCGACGCCGCACTGACCCCACGTGAGGAAGTTCCCCCAGAGGGCCACATCGATATCGACGTGCTCCAGGGCCGCGCGGGCGAGCTTCGCGAGGACCCCGTCCGGCTCCCCTCCCGGCGCGGCCCGATCGACATGGATCGTCAGAAGCTGCCCGGCGAGTGCGGCCACCGGATCCTTCCCGTCGAAGAGCAGCGCATAGCGAGGCTCGACGGTCTCCGGCTGTGCATCCTCGATTGCCTGGAGAAACGGACGCCGCATGAACAGGGTGGCGCGGGACGTCAGGTACTCCCAGACCGGTAGGTCCAGATCTCTCAGGCGCGTCTCGACGCGAACGGTCAGTCGATCAGCCACGATCTCACGAGGCTACCTCACGGATGTACCGACATCAATCGACCGCGGGTTTCATGCGGCTGGCCGCACGACCCACCGGCCCGCGATCCAGATCCCCAGGACGAGAACCACCGTGGCCAGAAGGCCGCCCTCTGGGCCAAACTCGCCGCCCGTCCACAGGGACTCACGGGTCGAAGTGAGCAGGAGCGAAGTGCGAGACATAAACAGCGTTCCGCTCCGGACGAAGGGGAGGCCGAAGAGCAATCCGAGCAGTGCGATGTTGAGGGCGGCGAGCGGACTCGCGTGTTCGTTCGTCAGGTGCAAGAAGCCGAAGGCCACCGACGACCCGATCCACGCCGTCTCCTTGGCCCGCGCGCCGGCGAATTGGCGGAGCCCCTCCGACAGATTCACGATGAGAAAGCCGCGGTGAAACAGTTCTTCGAAGAGAGCCACGGACGCGTAGCGGGCCAGAAATCCCAGGAGTGAAGCGAACCAGGGAATCGCGTACTGCGTTCCGGGTCCGCCCTCGATCGTGACCTGGCCGCCCACGAGCGCCGCCGCGAACAGTGCCGCGACGAGTCCTCCCCCCAACGCGATCCCCGCCGCGAACCGGCGCCCGGATTCGGGTCGTACCAGTCCGTACTCGCGGAACGGGCGACGATCGACGAAACGGGCCAGCCCCCACGCGAGACCCACCAGAAGGGGCGCGGCGGCCAGCTGCCACAGGAAGCTCTCGAGCCAGGGGACTTCCAGCGCGTCGACCGGCACGCTCGAGCCAGGGGACTTCCAGCGCGTCGACCGGCACGACGACCGCGGCGATGACGAGCATGAGCGCCACGTAGCCGATCAGAATGCGCCAGCCCGTGCGGAGGCGGTGTCGCTCGGAGTCGAACATCCAGTTCTTGGCCATACGTTTCTCTAGAACGCGCCGGCCCCGAACTCCACGACGTACCCCAGCTCCTCGATGGTCCACCCCCCGAAGTTCCGGACTCCGAGCCGAAGGCCCCAGAAATCCGTTCCGAGCTTGCGCATGAACCGGAACGAACTGTGCTCCACGTTCACGCGGAACTTGATTCCACTCTCGAGGACGAAGTCGTTGCGCGAAGTCGTACCGCCGTCCGGCTCGTCGAACACCCGGTTCTCGAACCCGACGCCGACGTAGCCGTCGATCCACCGCGAGGCGGAGGCGGTGTACACACTCGTATACCCGAAGTTGCGAAGGTCTTTTCCCGTGAGGTACACGCGGTGCAGGATGTAGCCGCCACCGAGCGGGTCCTCGAGGTTCTTGACGATCCAGAACGGAAACATGAAGGAGACGCCGAGATCACCGTCCACGCGCAGGGCGAGCGAGAAGGACCGCATCCAAGACTCATCGGAGAGCCAATCCGTGAAGTCGTCGAGGCCGCCGGGAACCCGGACCTCCGGCCAGTCCGGGCTCCCCTTTCCCGAAATGAACGGCTCGAGGTCCGCGGCGGCCTTCTCCGCCGTCGGGAACGGACGGAGCTCGTAGATGGCGTTGTTCGGCGCGTACTCGCCGTCGACTGAGTGGCGCGCCCGCCCCGGGCTGTCGGGAGGAAGCGGTGGAAACACCCGCGTGTCGTCCCACCGGACCTTCGCCATCCACGACTTCCAATCGGCGGCGAA
>JALGZO010000028.1 GCA_025774865.1 bacterium
CCCGTATCCTCTGCGCGGTCACCCGATCTTGTACGACGGGGGCGAGACGATCAACGACGAGCTCGGGGACCGTCCCATCGTCATCGAGTTCAAATCCCACTACTCGGACGTGAGCGATCAGACCGCGATCATCCTTGGCGACTACAAGCTGATCCACTACCTCTCGACGGGCGAATACGAGCTCTACGACCTCTCGACCGATCCGGACGAGCGGTGGAACCTCGCGGCGGAGGACGGCGAGCGGCGCGAGGAGCTAGCGGCGCTCCTCGCCGGGATCATCCGTGATCATCAGGGCGGCTTCTACGCGGAGCCCCCGTCGCCGCTGGAGGCCCAGCGCGTCCAGGAGGAGCTTCGGGCCCTGGGGTACATTCAGTGATCAGAGATCTCGCGTGACCTTTCTGACGCGCTACGTCCGCTGGCTGCACACGCAGTGGCCGGCGGGCCACGTCGAGTCGCTGCCGGTCACCGACGAGGAGGGGCGGACGAACGTCCCCGGTCTGTACGTCGTCGGCGACCTGCGCGGCATCCCCCTTCTCAAGTTCTCGGCGCACACCGGAGCGGGGGCCATCCGCGCCATCGCGAACGATCCGGCGATGCGGGCGGAGCGGGACTCGTCGGCCGACGACCCCATGGACGTGGCGATCGTCGGGGCGGGAGTGGCCGGCATGTCGGCGGCCCTCGAGGCGCGAAAGCACGGCCTCACCTACCGGCTCTTCGAGGCCACCGAGCCGTTCTCCACGATCGTGAACTTCCCGAAGGGGAAGACGATCTACACGTACCCGCGGGAAATGACGCCGGACGCCGATCTTCGGATCACGGCCGAGGTGAAGGAAGATCTGCTGGCGGAGCTCCGGCGCCAGACGATCGAGGCCGGGGTCGAGCCCGAAGCATCCCGAGTGGAGAGCGTCCGGCGGCGCGGTGGGCTGTTCGCCGTGCAGCGGGCGGAGGGGGGCGAGTTGCTCGCCCGACGCGCGGTCATCGCGCTCGGGCGGAGCGGCAACTTCCGGAAGCTCGGCGTCCCCGGGGAAAGCCTCGACAAGGTGTACAACCGGCTGCACGACCCGAAGGACTTCTGCGGTCAGAAGGCGCTCGTGGTCGGGGGCGGAGACAGCGCGCTGGAGACGGCGATCGCGCTCGCGCTGTGCGGCGGCGAGGTCACGCTCAGCTATCGAAAGCGGGAGCTCGCGCGGCCGAAGCCCGAGAACGTCGAAAAGGTCCAGCGACTGACCGCGGATCCCATGGCCGACGACGTGTCCATCGAAGATCCGTCGAGCGAGCGCGTCACCACGTCGGCCGCGGGGTTCCTCGGCGAGCACCGGAAGGCAGGGGCACTCCGGCTCCGTCTGGGCACCCAGGTGAAGGAGATCCGCGAGACGGAGGTCGAGCTGGCGAGCTCAGGCGGCGAGACGGAGACGCTCGAGAACGACGTCGTCTTCTCGATGATCGGTCGGGAGCCACCGCTCGACTTCTTTCGGCGATCAGGCGTTTCCGTGGCCGGGGACCGGGGCGCGAAGTTCTTCGCGACGCTCGCGGCGTTCGTCGCGTTCCTCTGGTTCGTCTATCACTGGAAGGCGGGCGGAGGACTCACGACCTGGTGGGCCGAGCGGGACCTCTTCCCGTTCCAGTTCCTGCGACCGGACGACCCGGCGTCCTTCTTCGGGATGCTGCGCGTGTCGGCCGGAGTGCCGGCGTTCTGGTATACGCTCGTGTACTCGGCGCTCATCGTCGGGTTCGGAGTGCGCCGGATTCGCCGCCGGCGTACGCCGTATGTCCGGGCGCAGACCCTGACCCTCATGGCGATCCAGGTCATCCCTCTCTTCGTGCTGCCGAACCTCTTGCTGCCCTGGATGGGGCACAACGGCCTCTTCGGGGACCGGCACGGGGTGGCGACCATCCCGGGCGAGCAGATCGCCGCGTGGCGTGAGGTGACGAGCGACCACCCCGGAGGCGACGCGACCGACCGACTGGCGGAAGTGCGAGCGAGAGGGCTCATGCCGCCGAGTGTGGTCGGTTGGGGGGAGCTCTCGCTCGAGAAATCGTGGGGAGATCGTTTGCTGCTTCGCGCCAACGCCCCCGGATCGCCCACCCGGGAAGCGACCCTCCGCCTTGCCGATGCCAGGATTCACGTTCGCGACGACACGGCGCCGGTATCCCGACTCGCCGAAGAGCTGTTTCCGGCCAGCGAATGGGATCCGCACGGTCGCGAGTACTGGCGCGCGTCCGGTTTCATCCTCGCGTGGCCGCTCTTCATCTGGAACGCGTTCACGGAGAGGCCGCTCGGGCTGTGGCTCGCGATCGGTTTCGTTCAGACCTTCGTGCTCATCCCGCTCATCATCCGGTTCTGGGGAAAGGGCGCGTACTGCGGCTGGATCTGCTCGTGCGGAGGTCTCGCCGAGACGCTCGGCGACGCGCATCGTCACAAGATGCCCCACGGTCCGATCTGGAACCGGGTCAACGTCGTCGGGCAAGTGATCCTCGCGATCGCGGTGATTCTCATGGGCCTGCGAATCGCCGGCTGGATGCTGTCGCACGACCACTGGGTGAACGCCGCCTTCATGGGGGTGCTGTACGGCAAGACCGCGGGATGGAGCAGCCTGCCGTTCCCGTTCGGTCAGCTGAACTACAAGTGGTTCGTGGATCTCTTTCTCGTGGGAATCGTCGGGACGGGTTTGTACTTCCACTACTCGGGGCGTGTGTGGTGCCGGTTCGCGTGCCCACTCGCGGCGCTGATGCACGTGTACGCGCGCTTCTCCAGGTTCCGCATCTTCGCGGACAAGAAGAAGTGCATTTCGTGCAACCTGTGCACCTCGGTCTGCCACCAGGGAATCGACATCATGAACTTCGCGAACAAGGGGATGCCGATGGAGGACCCCGAGTGCGTCCGCTGCTCCGCGTGCGTGCAGACGTGTCCGACGGGCGTGCTCACGTTCGGACGCATCGACCGTGAAGGCGGGATCGCGGCCGTCGACCGACTGCCGGCGAGCCCCGTTCAGATGCGTGAGGCATCGTGATGGCGAAGGCGAAGGTGCTCTTTCTCTGTACGGGGAACTCCTGCCGCAGTCAGATGGCCGAAGGATGGGCGAAGCATCTCCTCGGTGATCGTGTCGACGCCTACTCAGCCGGTGTGGAGACGCACGGCCTCAATCCCCGCGCCGTGCAGGTGATGGCGGAGGCCGGTGTCGACATATCGGGCCAGCGTTCACAGGAGGTGGATGAGTTTCTGGACCTCGCGCCCGATCTCGTCGTGACCGTTTGTGACAACGCGGCGGAGCGGTGTCCCGTGCTGCCGGGCTCGCCCAGGACCGTGCACCACTCGTTCCGGGACCCGGCCGGCGCGCACGGCTCGGAGAACGAAGTGCTCCCCGTGTTTCGATCCGTGCGCGACGAGATCCGCGACTTCGTGAGGGGGCTTCCGGAGCTTCTCTCCGAGACTCCGCAGTCCGAGGGGGAGTGATGGCACTCGAGAAATGGGACAAGGCCAGCGCGGAGGAGGTCGACGAATACGGAGTCTTTCGAGTTCGGCGCTATCTCGCTCGCTCACCTCGCACCGGGAAGACGCGCCCGTTTTCTGTCATCGACTCGGCCGATTGGGTGAACGTCGTGGGCCTGACCCCGGACGAGGAAATCATTCTCGTCCGGCAGTACCGGCACGGGTCCGAACGATTCTCGCTCGAGATTCCGGGAGGGATCGTCGACGCGGACGAAGATCCGGCCGACGCGGCGGTGCGCGAGCTCAGAGAGGAGACCGGCTTCCAGGGGACCGCCCCCGTCTATCTCGGCACGATCGAGCCCAACCCGGCGGTTCTCAGCAACCGCTGTCACACTTACCTCGTTCGGGATTGTCGCCCGACCGGCGATCAGGAACTCGATCCCGGGGAGGACATCGAGATCGCCCTGCTCCCTCGATCCGAGGTGGCGTTGGCGGTCGCGGACGGCCGCATCTCGCACGCTCTCGTCGTCTGCGCGTTCTGGTGGCTCGCGCAGAACCCAGCCTGACTCAGGCGTGGAGAACTCGGCCACAGGCTCAGCTGCATGTCGTAGTTCGCGCAAGAATGCGTCTGTGTGTTGAAGTGGGCGGGACCGCCGGCGGCGGAGGCCATCCGCTATCGTCGTTTACTTCGACCTGATTTCATAGACCCTGATGCTTGCAATGTATGGATTGTCTTGCGCGAGTCTTTCTGCCGCGTCGAGGTCTTCGGCTTCGATGACATTGTAGCCGGTGATGGACTCCATGCCCCACGGCAGATCTTTGGTTCCGTCATTTGAGATTTCTCGCCCACCGCTGAAACCGCCCTGGTCGACCTGCTTGTCGGCGATCGACTCGAACCATTCTCCCCAGGCCTCCATGATCTCAGGCGTGGGTTTCTCGAATCCGAAATGCAGAAACATGAACTTCTTCATTGCTCTCTCCTGGTTGAGCTGTCGAAGCGAAGTGTCCGGGCTCGTCGTGAGTGGGTCCAGAACCTGTCCGTCGTGTGCCGGTTGGCACAACATCATGTCACTTCCTCGCGCCCTTCGGCGAACCGTTTCCACGATTCCCGCGCCAGAATGTCCGAGATGGAGTCGAGGGCGTGGTCGACCTCCGCGTCTTCGTTGTAGAAGTGCGGCGCCATGCGGATGCCGCCGCCCGGCCGGTAGTCGACGAAGATCCGCTCTTCGATCAAAGCGCGCGAGACCTCGTACGCGTGAGGTGGGTCGACACCGACCACGCCGCCCCGCTGGTTCGGCTCCCGAGGGGTGCGCACTGCCCACTCCTCTGCCGCGCACCGGTCCAGGATCCGGCTCGTCAGCCGCACGCTCTTCGCGCGGATCGACGGGATTCCGGCCCGCGTCACGACGTCGATTCCCGCTTCGGCCGCCCGCAACGCGGGAATGGCGGGAGTTCCGTGGAGAAAGCGTCCGATTCCCCCGGCGGGCTCGAACGGTCCCGTGTCGAACGCGAAGGGATCGCGGTGCGCGAACCAGCCCGTCATCCTGGGCCGCAGTGAGTCGACCAGGTCCGGCCTGACGTAGAGGAACGCCGTTCCTGGTCCCCCGCACAACCACTTGAGGCAGCCGCCCATGGCGGCGTCGACCCCGGCGGCCGCGAGATCGATCGGAACCGTGCCGGCCGACTGATACACGTCGAGCAGCACCAGCGCGCCGCACTCGCGCGCTCGGGTGACGATCGCCTCCACGTCCTGGCGATAGCTCGAACGAAAGAGGACGTGCGAGATCGCGACGATTCGCGTCCGGGCGTCGATGGCCTCGAGAAGGCGCTCGGTCTCGATCGTGATCCCATCATCCGACGGCACCTCGACCACGTGAGCACCGCGGTCGCTCTGTCCCCGGAAGAGGTACAGGAGCGACGGAAAGTTGAGCGCGGTCGTCACGAGCCGGTTCCGGTCCTTTGTGAACTCCACCGCGGAGAGGAATACGGCCGCGGCCAGCGTGACGTTCGGCTGCATGACGACGGAGCCCGGGGGCGCCCCGAGGAGCTGGCCGATCCGATCCCCGAGCGTCCAGCTCAGCCGCCACCAGCCCTCGTTCCACGCGCTGTTGCCCAGCTCGCGCCATTCCCGCGCGTAGCTCGCGAGCCGTTCTTCCGCCGCCCGCGGCATGGCGCCGAGCGAGTGGCTGACGAGGTAGGTACAGCTCTCGAGCGACGGGAATTCCGCCCGGAGCCCCAGCAGGTCGTCTTGGGTTCGCGGCATCTCGAAGTCCGGCCGGGGTGGGCTTCGGAGGGAGGGCTTCATGAAAGCACTTTGGTGGGTTCGAGGCTAGAATCGTCTCCCCTCGACGCGGTACGGAGGATTGACGTGAGGCATCGCTGGGTCGTCGTGAGTGCATGCCTGGGGTTCGTCGGCTGCGGGGCGCCCGGCGGAGAACGCGGCGAAGTCGTGGTCTTCGCGGCGGCCAGCCTCTCTCTCGCCGTCGACGAGATCGCGCGCGACCACGGGCAGGAGCACGGAATCCGCGTGAAGACCAGCTATGCCGCGTCATCGACTCTCGCCAAGCAGATCGAAATGGGGGCACCGGCCCACGTCTACCTGGCGGCGGACCCGCGGTGGATGGCGTGGCTCGAGGAGCGCGGGCGGGTGAAGGCCGACCGCTCGGCCGATCTTCTCGGGAACTCGCTCGTCATCGTCGCGCCCTCCGGGAAGCGGTTCTCGTTCGACCCCGAAGGCGGCGAGTCGCTCGCCGAGGCGTTCGCCGGACGGCTGGCCGTCGGCGACCCGGATTACGTCCCGGTCGGTCGTTACGCCCGCGAGGCGCTCGAGCGCTCCGGCGGGTGGTCGGAGCTCGAGTCCCGCCTGGCCCCCGCGTCCGACGCGAGGGCCGCCCTGGCGTTCGTCGAGCGGGGCGAGTGCGCCGCGGGAATCGTGTACGCGAGCGACGCGGCGACCTCGGGGCGGGTGGAAACCGTCGCGGCGATTCCGGAATCGTGGCACACGCGAATCGTCTACCCGGTGGCGATCGTCGAAGACGCCGGCCCGGCGGCCGAGGGGTTCGTCGCGACGCTGCGGGACGCCGATGACGTCTTCCGGCGGTACGGCTTCCGCGTTCTCGAGGCGGCACCGTGACCCCTCTTCGCCCGGAAGAATGGGAAGCTCTCCTCCTGTCGGCCAAGGTCGGGCTCGCGGCGACCGTGGTCGCGCTCCCCTTCGGGATCCTGTTCGCCTGGCTTCTCGCCCGCCGGGAGTTTCCGGGGCGCACGCTCGTCGAGACGACGCTGTCGCTCCCGCTCGTGCTGCCCCCAGTCGTGACCGGGTACTTCCTCCTCGTCGTTCTCGGAGGTCACGGAGTTCTCGGGAGGTTCTTCGAAGATCTCGGCTTCGGATTCGCGTTCACCTGGCGGGGAGCCGCGGTGGCTTCCGGCGTGCTCGGGTTTCCGCTCATGGTCCGGACGATCCAGGTCGCGATCGCCGCGGTCGATCCCGGGTTGGAGGGTGCCGCTCGATCTCTCGGGGCGGGGCCACGGCGGGTCTTCTTCACGATCACGTTGCCCCTCGCTCGCGCGGGCGTTCTGTCGGGCGCCATCCTCGCGTTCGCGCGGAGCGTGGGGGAGTTCGGGGCTACGATCACGTTCGTGGGCAACATTCCCGGCGAGACACGAACGCTCCCCCTCGCGATCTATGCGCTCCTGCAGACACCCGGCGGCGAGGCGGCGGCCGCGCGTCTCGGGATTCTCTCGGCGCTACTCGCCGCGACGGCGTTGTTCTTCGGCGAGTGGATCCGGCGTCGGGCCGCCCGGCGGGAGCTGCGATGATCCACGCGCACGTCTCGCGGGCGATGCCTTCGCTCACGCTTCACGCGGATCTTCGGGTCGAAGACGGGATCACCGCGCTCTTCGGTCCGTCCGGAGCGGGCAAGACGACGTTGTTGCGTTGCATCGCGGGCCTGCTCGCGCCCGACGAGGGCCGGATCATCCGCGACGGCGAAGTGCTCTTCGACTCGGCGGCCGGAGTGAACCTGCCGCCGGAACGGCGTCGGGTCGGATTCGTGTTTCAGGACCTTCGTCTGTTCCCTCACCTGACCGTCGAGCAGAACTTGAAGTACGGCTGGCGGCTCTTGCCGGACTACGAGCGGCTGGTCTCTCCCGATCGAGTCCGGGATCTCTTGGAGCTCGGGCCGCTCCGCTCGCGGGCGGCCGCGTCGCTCTCCGGTGGTGAGGCCCGGCGCGTGGCGCTCGGACGCGCGCTTCTCTCGTCCCCCGCGGTGCTGCTGCTCGACGAGCCGCTCGCCGGCCTCGACGAAGCACGGAAGGGGGCGGCGCTGAGCCTCGTCGCGCGAGTGCGCGCCGAGTTCGGAGTGCCGACGTTGTTTGTGAGCCACTCGCTGTCGGAGATCCTGGAGCTGACGACGCGCGTGGCGGTTCTCGATCAGGGCGAGCTGATCGGGCACGGAGATATCGCGGAGGTTCTCGGCCGCGAAGAAGTGTTTCGGCTCGCCGACTCGTTGGGGCTCGAGAGCCTGATCGAAGTCGAAGTGCTGGACCAGACCGGTGAGGTCACACTCGTCGGTCTGGGGCCTCACCGGATCTCGTTGCCGAAGGTCGATCGGCCGCCGGGGACGAGAGCACTCGTGGCGATCCGCCCGCAGGATGTGGTGCTGGCCCGCGCCCCCGTCGAGGGAATCTCGGCGCAGAACGCGCTGGAGGGAACCGTCACACAGGTGACGAGGCTCTCTGATCGCGTGCTCGTGTCGATCGATGTGGGAGCCACGGTGCGCGCCGAGATCACCCGGCGTTCCGAAGCGGAACTCGGCATCGCGCCCGGAACGCGAATCTGGTGTCTCGTCAAGGTGTTCTCGTTCCGGTGGCGGCGCTTTCTGGATTCGTGACCGGCTCCGGCTCCGGCTCGCCGGTTTGCGTCTCCCGCGTCAAGTGAACGATGCTACCGATGATTCCCTGGACCAGGGCGATCGCGAACGACGAGAGTGACAGCGCGACGGCCGACGCCGGGTCCATTCCCGCCCGCGTCAGAAACCACACGAACGCGGACTCGCGCACGCCGAGGCCGTTGATGCTGATCGGCAGCAGCATCACGCAGAACACGAGCGGAACGATCGCGACATACGTCGGAAACGGGATCGTCTGGCCGAATGCGAACTGCACGAGCCAGAAGTGCACGATGAGCAGGAGCTGGAAGCCGAGCGAGAGGACGTAGTTCGCGAGTAACGTTCCCCGGGCGCGGGAGAAGAGCTCGAACGCAGCGAGCATCTTGCCCACCGTGAGGCGAACGAACGCGATGGGAACCCGCGCGACCAGCTGAAGGATGAGGTGGCGTACGCGGGCATTCAGGGCGAGCAGGAGGCCCGCCAGCGCCATGGCGAGCAGTCCCGCGAGAACCCACGGCAGACGCGGATCGATCCGCCCCGCGATTCCGCTGATGGCGGCCAGCCCTCCCAGGGAAAGCGTCGCGAGAAGGCCGATCAGCCTCTCTACCAGCACCACGGTGAGGTTCTCCGTGAGTGTGCCTCCGCCAGTCTTCTTGGCACTCGTGGCGCGGACCACGTCGCCCCCGATCGTCGAGGGGAGAAACATGTTGAAGAAGAGACCCACGAGGTAAGAGCCGAGGAGATTCAGGAGCGGGAGGCGCCGGTTCTGACTCCTCAGCAGAAGCTGCCAGCGCCAGGCCCCCAGAAGGTTTCCGGCCGAGTTCACGCCGAACGCCGCGACGATCCAGAGGAAGTTCGCTCCGGCGATCGTGGACGCGATCTCCTGCAGGTCGGCCTGCTTCAGCACCCAGACCAGAAGAGCCCCGCTCACGAGAATTCGCAGTACGCGCAGGAGGTGGGTCTTCAATCTCGCCTCACTCGTTCACGCCGCCGAAAAGGCGGCGCCGAGTCTACCACAGGCGCACCGTACGCCCGGGAGTGCCTACTCCGTGTCGACTCCCTCTTCGCCCTCGGAACGGGCGATGATCGCCGCGCCGCACGAGTCGCTGAAGACGTTGACCGCAGTACGATACATGTCCAGGGGTCGGTCGATGGCGAGCATCGTGCCGACGATGAGCTCCACTTCGGGCCCGCGGAGGTTCACGGACTCGAGCACGAGAAAGATGATGACGAGTCCGGCCGAAGGAACCGCCGCCGCCCCGATCGACGCGAGCAGCGCCGTGAACACCACGACGCCTTGCTGAAGCAGGCTGAGCTCCGCACCGAGCACCTGTGCGATGAAGAGGACCCCCGCACACTCGTAAAGCGCCGTGCCATCCATGTTGATCGTGGCACCCATCGGAAGGACGAACGAGGAGACGCGGTTCGAGACCCCGACCTTGTGTTCGACCGTGCGCAGCGTCACGGGCAGCGTGGCGCCCGAGGACGATGTCGAGAACGCCATGGTCAAGGGCTCCAGCATGTTCCGAAAGTGGATCTTCGGATTGATCTTCCCGAGAAACAGCAGGAGCAGCGGCAGCGTGATGAAGAGATGGATCGAAAGGCCTATCGCGATGGTCGCCATGTAGAGGCCGAGGGCACGAAACGCTTCGAACCCCGACGATCCGACGACCTTGGCGATGAGCCCGAAGACGCCGATCGGAGCGAGCCGGATGATCCACCCGGTCATCTTCATCATCGCTTCGAACCCGGCGCTGAAGACGCCGAGCAGCGTCCGCCGAGGGGATTCCGGCAGCGACGCGATCGCTGCCCCGAGGAGGATGCAGAACAGGATGACCCCGAGCATGTCGGAGCTACCCGCCGCATCGATGATGTTCTTCGGCACCATCCCGAGCAACAGCTCCGTCACCGACGACGGAGTCTCCAGCTGGGGCAGCTCCTGGGCATCCGCGCCCGTGAGGCTCGCACCGACGCCGGGCCGGATCAGGTTCACGAGGAACAGGCCCACGAGAATGGAAAGGAGACTCGAGAGGACGTAGTACCCCAGCGTCTTGCCGAACATGCGGCCGAGGCCGAGACCCCCTCCGACCGAACCCACGCCCGTCACGATCGAGGTGATCACGAGCGGGACGATGATCATCTTCAGAAGCGTGACGAAGATCCGCCCGAGCCATTCGACGCGGTCCGCGAACGCTTCGCCGCCGATCCAGCCCGCCACGATTCCCGACGCCATACCGAGGAAGATCTGCCAGTGCAGCTTTCGGTACCAGGGGCCCCGCGCGATGTGCTCGGTCATGCGATCGAGCCTATCATTCGCCCGTGATGGTGACCAGCACGCGGCGCGAGCCCGGATTCGTGCGGTGCTCGAAGAGGTACAGACCTTGCCAGGTCCCGAGGGCGAGCTTGCCGGAGGAGATCGGGATCGTCTCACTCGTGGAGGTGAGGGCCGCGCGAATGTGCGACGGCATGTCGTCCGGGCCCTCCGCCGTGTGCGTGTAGTGGGGGGCGTTCTCGGGGGCGAGCCGCGCGAAGCTCGTCTCGAGGTCGCGCCGCGCGGACGGGTCTGCGTTCTCCTGAATCACGAGACTCGCGGACGTGTGCCGGATGAACACATGGCAGAGCCCCTGGCGAACGCCGCTCGCCCCCACGATGGCGCCGACCTCTCGCGTGAACTCAAGGAGGCCAGGTCCCTTCGGATGGAGCCGAATTTCCCGCTGGAGCCACATCGACGGTATTATGCTCCAGCGGTCGGGGGGACGTGAAGGCCGTAAGGAGGTGGTGGCGGTGCGAAAACAGCTTCGAAGCCGAGCGTGCGCCGGCGTGAGCGTCGTCCTCGTCGCCCTGGGAAGTGGCGTCGTGGACGCCGCGACGTGGCACATCAATCCCGCAGGCACGGGTGACGCCTCCACACTGCAGGCCGCGATCGATCTGGCGTCGAGCGGAGACACGATCGTCCTCGCTCCCGGCATCTATCGGGATCGGGTGACGCGGACTCTCCACGGCAGCGACGCCGTGGCCGTGGCGTTCCTGAAGGGCGGTCTGACCATCGAGGGGCAGGAGGGACCGCTCGCTACGTTCATCGACGGCGAGGAGGACCATCACTGCCTGGTGGGGGAGGATCTCGACGAACAGACGAAGCTGAACGGACTCACGCTCATCCACGGAGATGCGCTCGATGAATCGTCGCCGAGCGGCCGCCGGGGTGGGGGCCTCCTCCTGTACGAGTCATCGCCCGAGCTCCGGGAGATCCGGTTCGTCGGCTGCAACTCGCTCGACGGGGGCGGGGGGCTCCACGCGTCGGGGGCCTCGGGGAGTCAACCGCTCGGCGTGTACGAATGCGCGTTCATTTACTGCTGGTCCGGGGGACCCGGCGGGGGGGCGGAGCTGATCGACGTGGAGGATGCCGACCTGCAGCGCAACACGTTCGCCGGGAACTTTTCGGAGATGCGAGGTGGCGGTCTCGCCGTCGACGACGCATCCGTTCGAGTGGACAACAACGTCTGGTGGTTGAACTGCGCACACGAGGAGGGGGGGCCGCTGTGGTGCGAGCAGGCGGACGCCGCCGTGGAGTGCAACGTCTTCTGGCAGAACTTTCCCGAGATCGACGAGTCGCGCGGGTGTGGGGCCGACGTCGGCGTCGGGGCTAGGCCGAACACGATCGCGGATCCCATGTTCTGCGACGTGAATTCGGAGGACTTCACGATTCACGAGCAGTCGCCGGCGGCCGAAGCGAACTCGGGCTCCTGCGGACAGATCGGCGCCTATCCATCGGCGTGTGGTGGGGGCCCCGGGCCCGTGAGCTCCGATCTGGCCCACGGCACGCTGCAAGTTCGCGTGTGTCCGAATCCGACGGCGGCGCCTTCGCGTCTCGAGGTGACCGGCGAGCTCGCGGCGGGCGCCCTCGTCGAGATCATCGACGTCGGTGGGCGGCGCATCCGCCGGCTCGGTCGCGCACGGGACGCTACTTCCCCGGTCGTGTGGGACGGTCGTGACGACGCCGGGAGGCGCGTCGTGGAGGGGATGTACTTCGCCCGGGCCTCCGCCGGAGACCGGTCGGCGGTGACCCGCGTGGTCGTCCGACGTCGTCGATGAAACGCGCGGTCGTACTCTTCTCGGGGGGGCTCGATTCCACGACCGTGCTCGGTCATGTCGTCGCCGAGGGCTTCGAAGCGTACGCACTTTCCTTCGACTACGGTCAGCGACACCGTGACGAGCTCGACCGAGCGGTGGAGATCGCCCGTCCGCTAGCGAAGGAACACCGCATCGTCAAGGTCGACCTCGCCGGGTTCGGCGGCTCCGTCCTCACCGGCGAGGGAGAAGTCCCGAAGGACCGCGATTCCTTCCGCGAAATCCCGGTGACCTACGTGCCCGCGCGAAACACGGTCTTCCTGTCGCTCGCTCTCGCGTGGGCGGAGACGCTCGGGGCGTTCGACGTGTTCGCGGGAATGAACGCTCTCGATTACTCCGGCTATCCGGATTGCCGCCCCGGTTACCTGGAAGCGTTCGAGCGGCTCGCCAATCTCGCGACGAAAGCCGGCGTCGAGGGAGAGGGTACCTACCGATTCCACGCGCCCTTGATGAAGCTGACCAAGGCGGGCATCGTACGCAGGGCCGTCGAGCTCGGGATCGACCTCTCCCGGACCCTGAGCTGCTACGACCCGGGCCCGGGCGGCGTGCCCTGCGGCTCATGCGATGCGTGTCGGCTCCGGGCCAAGGGCTTTGCGGAAGCGGGGCACCCGGACCCGGCGCTCGCCACCGCTCAGACGAGGGGCGGATGAGCACGATCGTCGTCAACGAGATCTTCCATTCCGTGCAGGGCGAGTCGACCTACGCGGGTCTGCCCTGCGTCTTCGTGAGGCTGACGGCGTGCGATCTGCGGTGCTCGTGGTGCGACACCGAGTACGCGTTCTACGAAGGCACGAGGCGGGAAGTCGCGGATGTCGTGCGCGAGGTTCTCGAGAAAGGGTGTGATCTCGTGGAGGTGACGGGGGGTGAGCCTCTCCTGCAGCCAAGCGTGCACGATCTTGTCGCGGCGCTCCTCGATCAGGACAAGACGGTCTTGATCGAGACGGGCGGCCACCGGGACATTTCCGTTCTCGATCCTCGCGTGAAGCGCATCGTCGACGTGAAGACCCCTTCGTCGGGAGAGTCGCACCGCAATCGCACCGAGAACTTCGAGGACCTTCGGGACGGGGACGAGCTCAAGTTCGTCGTGCAGGATCGGGCTGATTTCGAGTGGGCGTTGGACATGATCGTGCGACACGACCTCGAACGTCGGTGTCCTCTCCTCTTCTCGCCCGTGTGGGGCGAGCTCGAGCCCGCGGATCTAGCGAACTGGCTGCTCGCGGCGGGCGTTCCGGCGCGGCTCCAGCTCCAACTCCACAAGATCCTCTGGCCCGAAGTGCTGCGGGGCGTCTAGTGAAGGTCGAGCTGACACGTACCTTCCGCTTCGAAGCGGCGCATCTTCTTCCGAACGTCCCGGAAGGGCACAAGTGCCGGAGGCTCCACGGGCACTCCTTCGCCGTGGACGTCACCGCCCGGGGGGAGGTGGACGAAGGGGTCGGCTGGTTCGTGGACTACGCGGACCTCGACGCCGCGTTCGCGCCGATCCGCCGGTCGCTCGATCACTATTACCTGAACGATATCGAGGGACTGGAGAATCCCACGTCCGAGGTGCTGGCGGCGTGGATCTGGGAGCGTCTCGAGTTGAGCGTGCCCGGTCTCTGGCGAATCACGGTCCACGAGACGTGCACGACGGCCTGCGCGTACTATGGGCCCGGTGATCTGCCCGGCAGGGAGGTCTGATGGCCACGAAGCAGGGTTCTGACCGTGCCGCGAAGGCGGCGGCGGCCGCGCGCCGGGCGGAGCCCCGGCCCGATCCGGTATTGACATTCCCGAATCCGAACCCCGAGCGCGACTATGTCGTCGATATCTCGGCGCCGGAGTGGACCGCGCTTTGCCCGATCACCGGTCAGCCGGACTTCGCGACGATCGAAGTGACCTACGTGCCCGACGAGCTCTGCCTCGAGCTCAAGTCGTTCAAGGAGTACATCTTCTCGTTTCGCGATCGGGGCGTCTTCCACGAGGCGGTCACGAACGAGATCCTCGACCATCTCGTGGGGAGCTGTCGTCCGCGGAGGATGCGCGTGGTCGGTGACTTCAACGTGCGCGGCGGGGTCAAGACGGTGGTGACGGCGGAGTACCCGGAGCCCGGAGTGTTCGAGAACGCCTGACGGCGGAGTGAGTCCAACCGCCTCGGTGCACGGAGGGCCACGGGGCTGGGACCCGAGCCTACGTGAACCGGCGAGCTCCCCCAACGATGTCAATCCGCGTGCGTCCGCAGCGGGTCGACCCGAGCTGACGAGGCGGGGCCGGGGTATCCCTCGCTCCGCTATACGCTCCTCGCCGAACATCCAAGCCTCCAGACGTGGCTGCGGTGCGCCACGCGGCGCGAGGAACACCCCGGCCCCGCCTCGTCAGCCCATGACGGCGGCGCAGCGGCGTCAACCGGAGTGCGCGCGCAGCGAGAGCGGCGGCGGCTGGTCCCTCAATCCTGATACCGCGCCTTCACCCGGCCCCACGTGTTCGGCTCCACGGGCAGGGCGACCGGTTCACACGCCTCGAGGTGATCCCAGCCGGCGCACGGCTCGCTCCCATCGGACGAGAACCCGTGATAGATGTGCGATCGGAACTGCTCGGAATCGCACTGCGCGGAGCAGTTGACCCCGAGCTGATCCGACACTCCGAAACAGATCGACCCTCCGGTGCCGGCCGCATCCCGCACCACGACCTCCGCGACGACCAGGAATCCGGAGCACTCGGGGTAGGCGAGGACCGGGGACGTGGCCGTTCCAGAGTTCGTGACGCCGGGGCGCGGCGTAAGCGCGACGATTTCCAGTGATCCCTCGAACGCGAACTCGGCGCCCAGCGAGGGCTGCGCGAACGGGACGTTCCACAGGT